>CADCTM010000248.1 GCA_902805485.1 uncultured Coleofasciculus sp.
CTATCATTAAATAAGTCACAACTGTAAATTATTTGTCCTCTAAGTCCATCCGAAGATTCCCAGAGTTGAAACTCTAAATCGAACTGGGTGCTGGGGTTGTCAAAATTAAGTTGAGAAAGCGTTAACCCAGGCAATTCTAAGGCTTGAATCGGCGTGTTTTGGAGGCTAAATACGACTTGAAATAAGGGATGATGGCTTAAAGAACGCTCTGGATGCAGTTCTTCAACTAACTTTTCAAAAGGTAAGTCTTGGTGGGCATAAGCGCCGAGGGTGACTTCCCTTACTCTGCTGAGTAATTCCAGGAATGTTGGGTTGCCGTTTAAGTTGGTACGCAACACTAAACTATTAACAAAAAAGCCAATTATCGGTTCAATTTCTCGGCGGTTGCGATTTGCAATAGGTGAGCCGATCGCAATATCTTCTTGCTCGGTGTAGCGGTAAAGCAAGGTTTGGAATGCCGCTAAAAGGATCATGAATAAAGTAACACCACTGCGCTGTGAAAGTGTTTCTAGTTCCTGACTCAGGTGTTTTGGTAGCTCTAAATATTGCGCTTTTCCTTGATAAGTTGGCGTCGTTGGGCGGGTTCGATCAGTAGGAAGATTGAGTAAGGAAATATTATTTAGTTGTTGTTTCCAGTAATTCAGTTGTGTCTGTAGGGGCGACTCATGAGTTGCCCCTACGTTTTGCAACCATTCTCGTTGCCAATGGGTATAGTCGGCGTATTGAATTGGGAGTTGGGGTAAAGGGGAGGATTTATTATTAGAAAAAGCCGGATAAATTGCTCCAATTTCCCCAATTAATACGCCCATAGACCAGCCATCACAAATAATATGATGCAGATTCAGCAAAAGTACGTGATTTGAAGAGCGCTGTAGCAGCATTACTCGCAGTAACGGATCGATCGCTAAATCAAAAAAACGCGATCGCTCTTCAATAACTATCCGTTGGGTTTCTGCTTCTTGTGCAGCTATGGATAGATGCCGTAAATCTACTACTGGCATCGTAGAAACATTCCCCCGAAACGTCTCTACAGGAGCAATAACTTGAACCAGTTGCCCTTCCAGCAGCCGAAAATTAGTCCGCAACGCTTCATGACGGCGAACAATTTCCTTAAATGTTTCCTCAAGCGCCGAAATATTGAGCGAACCGCTGAGGCAAAGTGCGATCGCTACATTGTAAAAAGAATTACCAGGAAATAGGCGATCAAGAAACCATAACCTAGTTTGAGCAAAAGATGCCGGGAAAACAAATACTTCTGCTTCCGTCGTGAGAGAATTGTCGGAAAAATCCTGGTTCATAAGCGACATCAGTTATCGGGTATTCTAACCACTGCGTCCCATCAAAGTTGCAACCGTCGCAATTAATTGAGTTGGCTCAATCGGTTTAGATAGATGCTTCTGAAAACCAGCAGAAAGTGCCTTCTCGGAGTCAGCGTTACTCGCATAAGCAGTCAAAGCGATCGCCTGAATTTGCCCTCCCTGCTCTGATGCCATAGCTCTAATTTGACGAATCAACATATAACCATTAACTTCCGGCATCCCAATATCACTCAGCAACAAATCCGGCTTCTCCAAAGCACAAGCATCTATTGCCTCTGCTGCCGATGCCACCGCTTTAACCTGCGCCCCACGCTCTTCCAGCACAAAAGTGACAAATTCCCGCGAATCAAGATCATCATCGACAACCAGAATCTTTAAACTACTTAAATCATTAGCAGAAATTGGCTGCCCCTCCTGATTTTCCTGGGGCGCAACTTCCAGCAGCGGTAGACTCACCGTAAAAGTTGCCCCCTGCCCTTCCCCGGCACTATAGACCGAAACCGTCCCCCCGTGGAGTTGTACCAAGTGACGGACGATCGCTAAACCCAATCCCAGCCCTCCAAACACCCTTGTTGTCGTGCTATCCGCCTGCCGGAAGTAATCAAAAACATGAGGCAGAAACTCCGGAATAATCCCCTTACCTTTGTCAATTACCTGGATTTGGGCTTGAGCGTCAACCCGCTGTAGTCGGACTTCCACCTGACCGTTTTGGGGTGTAAATTTAACCGCATTAGTAAGTAAATTCCAGACAACTTGCTGCAAACGGTTAGAATCGCCAGCAACCTGCCCAACAGCAGGATCAAATACCGTCTGAATTTGAATTCCCTTAGCTTGAGCCGCTAAACGCACCGTTTCTATCGCCGCTTCAATTGTCGTTACCAAGTCCACCGCAGAGATATTCAGACTCAGCTTACCTTGGAGAATTCGAGAAACATCCAGCAAGTCTTCAATTAATTGAATTTGCAACTTAGCATTGCGCTCAATCGTTTCTAGGGCGCGATCGGTCGTTTTTTGATCAAATTTACGCGATCGCAAAAGTTTTGACCAGCCCAGGATCGGATTCAGAGGCGATCGCAATTCATGGGAAAGTACAGCAAGAAATTCATCTTTAATCCGATTTGCCGATTCTGCTTCTGTCCGTGCCTGCTGCTCGCGCTCTAGGAGTTGGTTGCGTTCGTCTTCGGCTTGCTTTTGTTGGGTGAAATCGCGCATAATTTTCGCAAACCCCCGCAGCTTCCCTGTGTCATCCCGTAGCGGCGTCACAAAGCCACTCGCCCAGAACCAGGAGCCGTCCTTACGAACGTGCCAGCGTTCATCCTCCGCCCGTCCTTCCTCCTTTGCCTTCGTCAATTCCTGCTTGTCTGCACCCTGTAGTCGGTCTTCTGGAGTAAAAAGAATTGAGCAGGGTTGACCTAAGATCTCGGCTTCCTCATACCCTATAATCCTTTGAGCGCCTAAACCCCAACAGATAATCCGTGCCTCGTTATCAAGGAAGAAAATCGCGTAATCTTTGACATTTTCCAACAACAGATGTAGGCGTTCTTCGGTTGCCTGCGCTGCCTCTTTGGAGAGATTGCGCTCAGTTGTATCGCGAAAATAAATCGAAAGACCGACAGCACAGGGATAAGCGTGAACTTCAAACCATTTATTTAACGGCGCGTAAAAGTCTTCAAACTCAAGCTTGACCTCAGACACCATCGCTTGGTGCAATTCTCGATCAAACAGGGTGTCTACCGCCTCTGGAAACGTTTGCCACACCTGCTTGCCCAGCAATTCTTGGCGAGTTTTTTGCAAAAGCCGCGCCGCTTCTTCATTAACGTAGGTGAAGTGCCAATTGCGATCGACTGTAATGAAGCCATCGCTAATACTTTCGAGAATGTTGGTAACTTGTGCCTGTGCCTGAAGTGCTTCGTCCCGCGCCCTTACCAGTTCCTCGTTAGTCGCTTGCCGTTGCTCGTTGACCTTTTGTAACTCTTGCCCAAGATAGATGTCGGATTCCATCTGGTCTGTGCGTTTTTGCAGCGTTTCGGTAAGCTTTTGTTCTTTAATTCCCTGCTGCTTGAGGCGGATGAACTCGGTTACATCCTCGACACGATGGATAATATATACAACCTGTCCCTCAGCATCAAATACCGGTGAATTGACGGGACTCCAATATCGTTCCTCAAATCCACCATCATCCAAGTCTGGGCGCCGAATGTCGTACTTTTGCACTGCCATTGTGTGGGGTGCGCGATTTTGCAGTAC
>CADCTM010000249.1 GCA_902805485.1 uncultured Coleofasciculus sp.
GAGAGCAAGTTTGATGAACACTTTTTGCCACATGGTGTTTCCATGAAGCAACCTTCGAGAAAGTCTTTCAGGAAATTGAAGGTGTTAACTATACCCCGCTCCCAGTAGTAACAACAGAAAAAGCTCCTGGGAGTCTTGCCATGTTTCGACCCCAAGAGCTTCTTCTATCAAATTCTTACTCCCCACAGGAAACAATCTACTACTTCCTTCCCTCGAAAGTACGGAGCCAAGTGACACTTCTTAAAGTGTCCGCTCAGTAAAGCCTTGCCTAGCGAAAGAGCGACAAAGAGATTTAGAAAACTACCTTCCCCATGAGCAACTAACCAGATGATTGATGAGCTGTCGGTAGTAAGCGCCATAGATACCAGTACTGGCCCAACAACCCCTCAAAGGCTCTTTCTTTCATCAAAACTTTCAGTTAACCTTCACGCTGCAGAGCTCATCCCGGCTGCCTCCCGAGAGAGGCTGTACTGTCCCTTTTTTCCGCGATACCACTTGTTGCTTTTCAAGCCAATGGAGAGGACGTTAGCAATGCGGTTGCGAGCTTCACTGCGCGCTGCTTGAGGAATCTCAACGACAAACAGAGACTCCAGAATCGTGGAGACGTTCAATACCTCATCCCTTTGACGCTGGAGCACAATCGCAACCGCTTCAGGCAGGGAGAGATTGGCAAGCTCTGGCAGCAGGTAATGTTACCCTTTGGTTCGGCTGCTGGATTTAACTGCCTTGCTGCCTCTAGTAGAGCGACGTTTGCTGCTGCTGCCAGAGGGTTGGGGTTCTTCAGCGGGCTCAGTTGCGCTATCTGGTATCACTTCCCCATTGACCTCAGCTATAGGAGCGACACTCAAAGGTTCTCGTGACACTTCTGTAGCAAGGTAAAGTTGCCCGTTTATCTCAGCCGTTGCTGTTTGTGGCTGTTGTTCCTCAAGTACAGCAGCGCTATCGGTGGGGGTGAACATCGCAATCACTGTTTGGAGACTACGACGTTTGTCTTGAACCTCCTCTAACTGCACACTCAGTGCTGCGACTTGAGCGGCTAACTCGGCATCCACTTCCAACAACTTGGATAGCGTCGCATCAGTGGGTGGGTCAACTTTTGGGGAGTCATGCATAGAGGAAATCGTTCGCCTAAAGTGTCTAGGGTATTACTTGTGGTACGGACATTATACTCACCACGAATTTAGCACGGTGAGCCTAATCGCTAGCAAAGCAGGATGCCCATCAAGATAGTGCTGGAAAACTGCCAGGAACTGTCTAGGGTTGCATCATGTGGTGATTGGGCTGTTCATCAACCGCTTTGTATTGGGTCGAGCGTCTAACGCCGATCCACATGGCTAGAACATTATCCTAACTTTGAGGGGGTAGCTGTCTTGGTAGTCGTGGGTGTTCAAAGGGATTGCCTCCTAATCGAGTTGAATCAAGCGGTACAATTAGACAGCTTACTCATCAACCTAGTACTTAAACCTGATGCCAAAGGTTAACAGACAAGACCCGCTAAAGCTTCAGGGTTAGCTGCCTGGTAGAAGCATTGTCTTCGCCTCGGTCTAAGTTGGAGATTGAGATTCCTAGCAGTCGCACCTTTTTATGAGTTACCTCCACACAAGCCAGCAGCTCTTGGGCCAAGCTGAGGAGCATCTCCTGCTCTCGGATCAAGTCTGTGACAGTTATGGTGCGGGTGAGCTGCTGGTAATCCTCGTACTTCACCTTCAATGTGAGGGTGCGCCCATAAACACTATTGCTGTCTAAGCGCTCCTTCAGTTCCTGAGCAATTTTCTCAAGCTCAATGTTCATCTCGTCAAGGCTCTCTAAATCTTCAACAAAGGTTGTCTCTGCACCGATGGACTTGCGGCAGCGATTTGGGATTACTTCTCGCTCATCTTGGGCTCTGGCAATCTGGTAGTAAAAGTGTCCATGCTTGCCAAAGTGCTTCACTAGGTCGGCTTCAGGCCATTGCTTGAGGTCTGCTCCCACGAGGATGCCCAAATTATGCATTTTGGCTGCAGTCACCCTGCCAATGCCGTGAAACTTTTCAATCGCCAATCTCTCCACAAACGCTGCTGCTGCCTCTGGCAGGATCACAAATAAGCCATCAGGTTTATCCATGCCAGAAGCCATTTTCGCTAGAAACTTGTTGATGGAGATACCAGCAGAAGCACTTAAGCCTGTCTGGTGCCAAATTGCCTGTTTGATCTCTTTGGCTATTGCCGTAGCCGATGCCATCTGTTTCTTGTTCTGCGTCACATCCAGGTAGGCTTCATCTAAGGCAAGGGGTTCAACTAAGTCTGTATATTCAGAGAAGACATCCCTGATTTGGAGTGAGACTGCTCGATAAACTTCAAACCTGGGCTTGACAAAGATCAAGTCTTTACAGCGTTGTAGGGCAGTTCGAGAAGGCATAGCTGAGTGAATCCCGTACTTCCTCGCTTCATAGCTGGCAGCCGCAACTGCTCCTCGCTGATGAGGAGAGCCTCCGACCACCAAGGGCTTGCCTCGATGCTTAGGCTCATCGCGCTGCTCAATCGACGCATAGAAAGCATCCATGTCGATATGCAGGATCTTTCTGACACTGCTCATGACAAAGCTTGAACTTCTGGATACCAGAACGATTATCCTCTAGTATAGTACGCTTGTACTATATCTCAAGCCCTGTTGTCATCTACGAGCTCCGCTGCCACAACAAGTAGACACAAGCAGTGAAAAGTACGGAGAGGGATACTTCTTAAAGTGTCCAGCTAGCGAAGCCTTGACCAGTTAAAGAGCTACAAGGACTTCTAGAAGACCAACTTTGCCTCCCGCATGAGCAACTAACTGGATGGATTGAAGAGCTGTGGGTAGTAGTGAGCGCCTATAGATACTAGTGCTCGCTCAGCAGTCCTTGAGGATTGCTCTTTCCCCACTGCTTCCAGCTAGTCTTCAAGCTGCCAAGCTTGCCTTAGCTGACTGAGGAGAGAGGCTGTACTGCCCTTTTTTGCCACGATACCACTTGCTGCTTTTCAAGCCAATGGAGAGGACGTTGGCGATGCGGTTGCGAGCTTCACTACGCGCTGCTTGAGGAATCTCTTCCACAAACACAGCTTTCACAATCGTGGAGACGTTCAATACCTCATCCCTTTGACGTTGAAGCACAACAGCAACAGCTTCAGGCAGGGAGAGATTGGCAAACTCTGGCAGCAGGTAGTGTTGCCACCCTTTAGAGGACCTGCCGCTTGATTTGGATGACTTGCTTGCTCTGGGGGAACGACGTTTGCTACTAGAAAGCTGGGGTTCCTCAGCTGGCTGAGGTGAGCTATCTGTTGTTACTTCCCCGTTAAGTTCAGCCACAGGAGCTGCGTTTACTGGTTCTCGTGACGCTTCTGTAGCAGGTTCAAGCCCATTTACCTCAACTGTTGCTGTCTGTGGATGTTGCTCCTCCAGCTCAGCAAAGCTATCTGTGGATGTGAACATAGCAATCACTGTTTGAAGGCTACGACGTTTTTCTTGCACATTCTCCAGCTGCACGGTCAGTGCTGCTACTTGAGCGGCTAAATCTGCATCCACTTCCAACAACTTGGAGAGAGTCACA
>CADCTM010000250.1 GCA_902805485.1 uncultured Coleofasciculus sp.
AAAAATCTACTAGTATTTAACTGAAGGAGCATGAGGAAAAAGGCATGACCCAGGCACACGATGTACTCGCAACTATTACCCAACCCGAAGGCAGCGAGTTTGAATTCTTGATCGAGGATGATGCGAACCGAGACGAGCTAATGGACGCTCAACCGGATGAGGAAGATGGTAAGCCTGGTAAGGTGAAATCTACCCGACGACGGGCACAGACAAAAAAGAAGCACTATACAGAAGATTCAATTCGGCTTTACCTGCAAGAAATCGGCAGAATTCGCCTCTTGCGGGCAGATGAAGAAATTGAACTAGCTCGGAAAATTGCTGACTTATTGGAATTAGAGCGTATTCGCGATCGCTTAGTGGATCAATTAGAGCGGGAACCCAAAGATAGCGAATGGGCAACAGAAGTCAACATGGCACTGCCAGCCTTTCGGCATCGCCTCTACCTGGGTCGGCGGGCAAAAGATAAAATGGTGCAGTCAAACCTGCGTCTAGTTGTCTCAATTGCCAAGAAATACATGAACCGAGGCTTGTCATTCCAAGATTTGATTCAAGAAGGTTCTCTTGGTTTGATTCGTGCTGCCGAAAAATTTGATCACGAAAAAGGTTATAAATTCTCCACTTATGCAACTTGGTGGATTCGTCAGGCAATAACAAGAGCAATTGCCGATCAATCTCGCACCATTCGCTTGCCGGTCCACCTTTACGAAACAATTTCACGCATCAAAAAAACTACCAAAATTCTTTCCCAAGAAATGGGTCGCAAACCCACAGAAGAAGAAATTGCAGACCGCATGGAAATGACCATTGAGAAGCTGCGATTTATTGCCAAATCGGCGCAACTTCCCATCTCCCTCGAAACACCAATTGGTAAAGAAGAAGACTCTCGACTGGGAGATTTCATTGAAGCCGATGGCGAAACACCAGAAGATCAAGTTTCCAAAAATCTCCTTCGGGAAGACCTTGAAAGTGTCCTCGATACACTTAGCCCCCGGGAACGTGATGTGCTTCGTTTGCGGTATGGTTTAGATGATGGACGCATGAAAACATTAGAAGAAATTGGTCAAATCTTCAATGTCACACGCGAACGAATTCGGCAAATCGAAGCCAAAGCGCTTCGCAAATTGCGTCATCCTAATCGCAACAGTATTCTCAAAGAATACATCCGCTAATTCCGATTGGTGGGACTAGTGATTAATTATAGGGGCGGCATCAGTGTCGCCCCTACGTTACGTAATTCAGGAATACAAAGAACGCACGCAACAGGCTGAAAAATTCCTGTAAGAATATATACACAGAGTGCTGCAATTTAACTGTTAAACTCTAGTCGTGAGCGGTAAGATAGCTCTATTTGGAGCCTTAAATCCTAAATCTGAATCCCTAAATGCCACAAAAAACTGGGGTTCTGATGGTGAACACCCAGTAAACGATTGAAATTGACAGAGGGGAGAAAATTGAGGGGTTACAGCAAGCCCCAGAAGTGCAATACACCTTGACCAGATAAGTATTCAGTTAATAGAGCAGCAATAAAGCCAATCATTGCGAGACGACCGTTCCAGTTTTCAGCTTGAGGCGTAAAGCCGAATTTTACATCGTTGCGATCTTCACCTTGCATAGGTTTGCTCCGTTAGTGACTTTTTGTAAATGTCTATGTAAATTAATGTAACTAACAATTGGCAAAACTGCAAGGTTTTGCTGTAGAAAACAAAATTAAAAAGTTTTGCTGCTCACGATGCAGCTTCCGCGTCACAATAACAGCACCTTAAAAGATGGCTAGTATCGCTTCCCAACTGCAAGCTCGGTTAGACGATTACTACCGCCAAATCAAGGCGGTGATTCTCAATCGTCAAAACCCAATAACAGGTTTACTACCCGCCAGTACAGCAATTACAGCCCACGGCGACTATACCGATGCTTGGGTACGGGACAACGTTTACAGCATTTTAGCGGTATGGGGACTCGGTTTGGCGTACCGCAAGCTGGATGCCGACGGCGGACGCACCTTTGAACTAGAGCATAGTGTTGTCAAACTAATGCGGGGGCTGCTGTTTTGCTTGATGCGGCAGAGCAATAAAGTTGAACAATTTAAAGAAACTCAATCGCTTTTAGACGCCCTTCATGCCAAATACAACACTAAAACAGGCGATGTAGTTGTCGGCGATGGGGAGTGGGGACACTTACAACTCGATGCCACATCCCTGTTCTTGCTAATGCTGGCTCAGATGACCGCATCAGGGTTGCACATCATCTATACCATTGATGAAGTGAACTTCGTGCAAAATCTGGTGTATTACATCGGTCGAACCTATCGCACACCAGACTACGGCATTTGGGAACGGGGAAATAAAGCGAATCACGGCAATTCTGAACTTAATGCCAGTTCCGTTGGCATGGCAAAAGCGGCATTAGAAGCGATTAACGGGTTAAATTTATTTGGAGTGCGGGGATCGGAAGCCTCGGTAATTCATGTTTTACCCGATGAAATTGCGCGAGCGCGAATTACACTAGAATCCTTACTGCCACGAGAATCAGGCTCCAAAGAAACCGACGCCGCTCTTTTAAGTATCATTGGGTTTCCCGCCTTTGCGATTGAAGACGCCCAATTAATTGAACGCACAAACAACAACATCATCAAAAAACTTGAAGGGCGATATGGTTGTAAACGCTTTCTTCGAGATGGACATCAAACCGTTTTAGAAGATAACACACGGCTGTATTATGAGCCGTGGGAACTGCAAAAGTTTGAGCATATCGAATGCGAATGGCCATTATTTTTCACCTATCAGGTACTCGATGGCTTGTTTCGGGGAAATAGCCAAAAAGTGCAACACTATCAGGAATGTTTAAAAGCACTGCTCGTCTTCAAAGACGGCATTGGACTACTACCAGAAGTGTATTATGTGCCCCTTGACAACATCGAGACAGAGCGCGAATTACCCCATAGCCAGCCGCGCCTTCCTAACGACAATGTACCCTTAGTCTGGGCGCAAAGTTTATACTTCTTGGGTCAACTATTAAGTGAAGGATTAGTCGCACCGGGAGATATTGATCCTTTGGGGCGACATTTATGCATCGGGCGGCATCAAGATCCCGTAGTACAAATCGCCTTGCTTGCAGAAGATGAAGACTTACAAGCTCAACTTGCGGCCTATGGAATTGCTACCCAAACACCAAAACAAGTAGAGCCGATGCAGGTGCGTCAGGCAACAGAATTATCAACAATTTATGCTCAACTTGGGCGCAATGATTCCCTCGGTTTGACAGGACGCCCGGTGCGACGGTTGCGGAGTTTGACAACTTCAAGAATCTTTCGAGTCAGAGGAGAAACGCTTGTTTTCCTACCGACATTTTTAGATCAAGAACAGTTTTACTTAACCCTTGATTATCATTTTTTAGTAGATCAAATTAGAAGCGAACTTGCTTATATTCAATATCATTGGAGTGAGTTAGGGCGTCCAACAATAACGCTGTTGTTAACTCATAGGATGTGGGAGACAAGCTTTGAAAATGAGGCAATCGACAGTGAAGACTTAACTACATCACCCATACAAGAATT
>CADCTM010000251.1:0-1830 GCA_902805485.1 uncultured Coleofasciculus sp.
GAGTTGAAAACAGGCATTCCTGCGACACAAAGCACCACTCCGGCGGAGTTTGGGTCAATCACAACAAGACTGCCCTGACAAATTTATGCAAAAATCGGCAATGGCTGGATATTGCTTGCCGAAAATGCCTGAATTTTTCTCATTGATTACCTAAGCACCGAGAAAGGAACCGCAACCCCAAGGGCAGGCGACTGGAAGAAGCGATCGCTATTACCAAAACCTAGAGATAGGTAGAAGCAACCTATAACCTGACTTGTTGCACCCATCCTGATACTTTATATACTTTATCCCAAATGCCTCACCGAAGGACTGACAAAGCGGTAGTCTAGATCAAGTGACTCTATTCGCTCCAATTCAAGCGCGTCGCTTTATGTCCTCTACTGTTACTAGCCCTCCCCGCACAATCCGCATCGGTTCCCGCAAAAGCCAACTTGCTCTAGTTCAGACGTATTGGGTGCAAGAACAACTTCAAAAACATTTTCCCGATCGCACTTTTGAAGTCCAGACGATGAGTACCCAAGGCGACAAAATCTTGGACGTAGCCTTATCCAAAATTGGCGATAAAGGACTATTCACCAAGGAACTCGAAGTGGGAATGCTTAATCAGGAAATTGATTTTGCCGTCCATTCCCTCAAAGATTTGCCGACAAACTTACCATCCGGTTTGATGTTGGGAACCGTTACCGAACGGGAAAACCCCGCTGATGCCCTGGTAGTGCATGAAAACCACAAAGATAAGCAAATTGATACACTTCCCAAAGGCGCAGTAATTGGTACATCCTCGCTGCGTCGTTTGGCACAACTACGCTATCATTTCCCGCACCTAGCGTTTAAAGATGTCCGGGGAAACCTGAATACCCGCTTGGCAAAACTGGATGCCGGCGAGTATGACGCGATTATTCTTGCTGTTGCCGGGTTAGAAAGATTGGGAATGAGCGATCGCATTCATCAAGTCATACCTGCCGAAATCTCCCTCCATGCCGTCGGACAAGGTGCTTTGGGCATTGAATGTCGCGCTGATGATCCGGAAGTCTTAGAACTGCTAAAAGCCCTTGAACATACCCCAACGGCTCAACGCTGCTATGCCGAACGGTCATTCTTACGCAGTTTAGAAGGCGGTTGTCAAGTACCAATTGGCGTTAATACCCAACTCGATGGCGAGACTTTGACCTTAACGGGTATTGTCGCTAGTGTGGACGGCAAGCAAGTGGTAAAAGACGTTGTTACGGGTAATGCTGCAAATGCTGAACAATTGGGCATTGAACTCGCACAAAAGATGCGGCAACAGGGGGCGCAAGAAATTCTAGAAGCCATCTTTGCCGAACAACGCAGTTAGGCGTCCATCAAGGGTAGGATGACCATTAACTGATATGAGTATTTCTTCAAGAACGCAAACATCAACATGAGAATTCTATTTGTTGCCGCAGAAGCAGCGCCCATTGCCAAAGTGGGTGGGATGGGAGATGTCGTTGGCGCATTACCGAAAGTCTTGAGGCAGATGGGGCATGATGTCCGAATTTTCATGCCCTACTATGGCTTTTTGCCAGACAAGATGAAGATCGAGGGCGATCCTGTCTGGTACGGTTCTGCGATGTTCCAGAATTTTGCTGTCACTGAGACAGTTTTACCCGGTACTGATGTCCCGTTATATCTATTTGGACATCCGTCCTTCTCAGGTCGCAACATCTATGGTGGCGCTGATGAAGAGTGGCGGTTTACCCTGTTTGCCAATGGCGCGGCAGAGTTTTGCTGGAATTACTGGAAACCGCAAATTATCCGGGTCTTGATGCATCCACACCGGAATCATTCCCGTATGCCAGTCATGACAGT
>CADCTM010000251.1:1840-12929 GCA_902805485.1 uncultured Coleofasciculus sp.
TTCCTGGAATTACTGGAAAACGCAAAGTAGCCACTGTCATGACGGGCTTACGTGAATGTTTCCGGTGTGGATGCATCAGGACCCGGATATTAGCACGGTCTTTACGATCCACAACCTGGCTTATCAAGGACCTTGGAGCTGGTTCTTACAGAAGATAACTTGGTGTCCTTGGTATATGCAAGGTCATAATACAATGGCGGCAGCGGTTCAGTTTGCCGATCGCGTGAACACAGTTTCGCCAACCTATGCCCAACAAATCCGAACTGCTGAATACGGTGAAACCTTAGAAGGGTTGCTATCGTTCATCAGTGAGAAAACCGTGGGTATTGTTAACGGAATTGATACCGAAAGCTATAACCCCGAAACGGATAAATACATCCCTCACAACTTTACTGCCGATACCCTGGAAGAACGCCGCGCTAATAAAATCGCCCTGCAAGAAGAAATTGGCTTGCAAGTGAATGGTGCCACCTTCCTGATGGGGATGGTAACGCGATTAGTAGACCAAAAAGGGATTGATTTATTGATCCAAGTCCTCGATCGCTTTATGGCGTATACCGATAGTCAATTTGTGCTACTAGGTACAGGCGATCGCTATTATGAAACCCAAATGTGGGAAATGGCATCTCGTTATCGCGGTCGGATGTCTGCCCAATTACTCTACAACGAAGCCCTCTCGCGCCGCATCTATGCTGGGACTGATGCCTTCCTGATGCCTTCCCGGTTTGAACCTTGTGGTATCAGCCAAATGCTAGCCATGCGTTACGGTTGTGTCCCCATTGTGCGGCGGACTGGCGGACTTGTCGATACGGTTTCGCACCATGATCCGGTTAACCAAATCGGTACAGGCTACTGCTTTGACCGTTATGAACCCTTAGACTTCTATACTTGTATGGCACGTACAAGTGAAGCGTTTCGGTTTAAAGACCAATGGCACACGTTACAGCAGCGTGGCATGAGGGAAGACTTTAGCTGGAATAAGTCAGCGGTTGACTACATTCGGATGTACAAAGACATCCTGGGCTTACCTGAAGATGAATCTGCTTCTCAACCAGAGGAAGCGCTAGCCGGAGTTGTCGGTTAGATCCTACGTAGGGGCACGGTATGCCGTGCCCCCGACGTCGGATCTAAGTTCTAGATCAATTCAATGCGAGAATAAATTTCTACCTTTGGACTGTCGGTTTTCTCCTAAGATTCGGTTCTGGATCTTGCGCTACCCATCCTTGGGATGAATAGTAGCGAACTTCAAAATGCAGATGGGGTTTGTCGATATCCGGACGCCCCGTAGTACCAACCGTGCCAATTATATCTCCGGCATTAACTGGACGCCCTGCCCCTACATTCACATCCTTCAAATGAGCATAGCGGGTTTGCCGTCCGCCATCGTGATTGATCACAATCAAATTCCCATAACTTCCTTGCGTACTTGCAAAAGCGACAGTTCCCGCATCAACAGCAAGTACAGGTGTGCCCTCTTTTACCAATAAATCTATGCCGCTGTGAAACAGCGCTTGCCCCGTATTAGGATTTTGATGCCAACCATAGCGGAGTGCTACTGATGACGCTGCTGGCAAAGGATAACCTGCAAAACCACTATTAGTATCACCCTGGGAATTGCCTTGTGCAGACCAATTTACCCCCGGCAGAAAAACCTGTTGCGGTTGCTTTTGACCACCATTAATTTCATATAAAACATCCCCACGGACACCGTATGCCGCCGCAACATCTTGCCAGCGCGAATCTCTGGTAACGGCAACACGAATACCATTAAAAGGAGGAACCAAAATTTCCCTGCCCACGGGCATTGATCCTCCTTTTAAACTAGGATTTAAACCCAATAATGTCGCTGGGATAAGGTTATATTGATTCGCAATACTTCCGATCGTTTCCCCCGCAACAATTTTGTGGCGAGTCAAGCGAGAAAGCAGAGGAGGGGGACAGCTTTTTTCTGGTTGTGAACCAGTTTGAGCGATTAATTCAGTACCTGTACGACTAAAATTACTGGCAGCATTTGCTTTGAGCCAGAGTGCTGGACTAAGCAGCAACAAAAGTATTGAAATCGGAAACCAGGGATTCATGGGTTAGTAGTTAGTGGAAAGGCAAACAACAAATAACAACTAACAAAAAACTACAAAACTTGTAGAATACTGGGAATACTTTCCACAGCTTCTAGGGTACGAATTTCATTAAGAGCTTGCCGAACGTTTCCTGTCCTGACATCCTGAGTGACGACGACAATTTCCGCAAGTTCCCCGAAGAAACCGGCTTGCACAACTGATTCTAAACTAACGTTGTGGTTACCAAAACAAGTACCCAAATTCCCAATTACACCAGGACGATCTTTTGTGAGAAAACGGGCATAAAAACGAGTCACCACTTCTGAAATTGGGGCAATGCGGCAGTAGTGTTGATGGGAACAACTGAGGAGAGGATGCAGTTGATGAGTCGTCCCTGCCGTTTTCAATACTGCGGCAATATTAAGAATATCCGAGACAACGGCACTGGCAGTGGGACCCGAACCCGCACCGGGACCAAAAAACATCACCTGTCCAATCGGTTCACCTTCCACAAGTATCGCATTGTAGACACCGCCGACACTGGCGAGGGGATGAATCAGGGGGACAAGAGTGGGTTGCACACTCACCTGAAGCATTTCTGGATCTAATGCCTCATTTGAGGCGGTTTCTGGGCGTTTTGCCACGGCGAGTAATTTAATCGCAAACCCCAATTTTTCGGCGTAAGCAATATCAACGGCACTGACTTGGCGAATACCTTCACAAGACACGTCTTGTAATTTAATCCGTCCACCAAATGCCAAAGACGCCAGAATGGCAATTTTATCAGCGGCATCGAAACCATCAACATCCGCTGTCGGGTCAGCTTCAGCATAACCGAGTTGCTGGGCGTCAGCGAGGATGTCGGCAAATTCGCCCCCTTCGGTTTGCATCCGCGTCAGGATGTAGTTAGTCGTACCGTTAACAATACCTGTGATGCTGTGGATGCGATTAACGCCCAAGGACTGCTTTAGGGGTTGAATTACGGGGATACCGCCGCCAACGGCAGCTTCTAGGAGGACGTAGACACCAGCTTTTTCTGCTGCGGTGAAGATTTCGTCGCCATATCGAGCGATCGCGGCTTTGTTAGCAGTGACGATATGCTTACCATGAGCGATCGCCTTGAGCATAAGCGATCGCGCTGGTTCTAAACCGCCCATCACTTCTACAACAATATCAATCTCTGGATCGGTGACAATTGCCTCAAGATCCGTTGTCATGATTTCTGAAGGTAGGGAGACCAGACGCTGTTTATTTAGCGATCGCACTCCCACCCGATAAATTTCAATTTCTTGCAACAGCGAATTACGTCCCTCGCGGTTCTGCAAAATCTCTACTGTCCCCGTGCCAACTGTTCCCAGTCCTAGCAAACCAACTTTAAATCCCACAACCTTTCCTTTCACTCATAACCTTACAGCTTAGTAGATTTTAGGAGACTCCTTGGTTGCGACTAAAAAAAAATGCTTGATCTCATAGTAGTTGTCGTTTTTGTGCGATATAGTCCTGACCTCTATCTAAACCAGAAGCTTTGATTCTTACTTCTGCAACTCTAGTTACAGATTGGGCGAAGCCTTCTTGAATAAGGGTTTCAGGCTTAATACTAAGTTTGAAGCCTGAATGCTGACGCTCCTCCCGTCGCTACCGTTGCGCTAACGCCCCTACAAAAATTGTGATTCTAAAGAGGAAATAACAAAAGAGGGATTCAACCCCCATTAGCGATAACTTTTGCGATCCGGCACAGATTTTCGATGGAGGAAGGTCTACTATAGACTCAACCAGGTGAACCTTTCCCAGGTATGATCTATTGCCTCAATTCCCACTGCCGCGATCAGATAAATCCCGATACTTCTAAATATTGCCAAAGTTGTGGCGCCGCACTTCTCCTGAGAAATCGCTACCGTGCCATCAAATACATCGGCGGTGGTGGTTTTGGCAGAACCTATCAAGCTGTTGATTTAGACTGCATGAACGCCCTGTGCGTGGTTAAGCAGTTTTCCCCATCATCCGATATTCAAGCCGCTCCGATCGCCTTGCGTAAAGCCACCGAAATGTTCAACCAAGAAGCGATGCGATTGTTGCAGCTAGGAGAACATCCGCAAATTCCCCGACTTCTGGCATTCTTTGAACAAGATAAACAGTTGTATCTGGTACAAGAGTTTATCAACGGTCTGGATTTGCAACAAGAATTAACAATTTTAGGCGCTTTCAATGAACAAAAGATTCGGCAGTTACTGACTGATTTGTTGCCCGTCCTCAAGTTTATCCACGCGCGGGGCGTGATTCATCGAGATATCAAACCAGGCAATATTATGCGCCGTCATACTGCCCAAAACCGGGCGATAGGAAGGTTGATGTTGATTGATTTTGGTGTTTCTAAACTGGCGACGGGAACAGTGGGAGGCGTAGGAACAACCGTTGGCACTGCCGGATATACACCCCTCGAACAAATGCGTGGTCAAGCGTTTCCTGCTAGTGATTTGTATAGTTTGGGTGTCACTTGCGTTTGTTTGCTCACTCAACATCTGCCCAAGGTAGACGGTTCGGGTGATGTTTATGATGCGCGGCAATGTCGCTGGCTGTGGCGAGATTTTCTACCACAAGGAGCCGTAGTTAGTCAGGAGTTAGGGCAAGTTTTGGACAAATTGCTTCAAGATTTACCGAAGGATCGCTATCAAAGTGCCGATGACGTGCTAAAAGATTTGAAGGCAAGACCTTCGGTTTTAAATCCGACAATACCTGTATCAGCATTTGTTCCTTCCCTGGCAAATGGGGATAAGTCTTTAAAACCTGTCTTGGTAGAGGGGCTACAGGGTGATACAGAAGTTGTGGTGTCGGAGGAATTTCTTACGTCAATACCTCAGCAATTAGAGATCTCCCCAGTTGCCGAAGTTCGGGGGAATTACCGCAAACTTAGCCAGCTATTGGCAGCAAGGCGATGGAAAGAGGCAGATTTTGAAACTAGAGTAATTTTACTTCAGGTAGCCGAGCGAACCGCCGAAGGTTGGATAAGGGCGGAAGATTTTAAGAAGTTTCCTTGTGAAGACTTGTGTACGATTGATCGCCTTTGGCAGGAATATAGTAACGGGCGTTTTGGTTATAGCGTCCAAAAGCAGGTTTGGGAGAGTATCGGCGGGAAGATCGATATTGATTATACGATTTGGTGTCGATTTGGCGATCGCTTAGGTTGGCGTCGGGATGGCAACTGGCTAAATTATTCGGATCTTACCTTTGACACAGATACAGCCCCCCTTGGTCATTTGCCCGCAGGCGGCGTTGATGGCATTGTCCTAGGAAAGTGGGATTTGGTAGGTTCGGCACTGGCTTCTAGACTGGTAGAGTGTCAACACGTTAAGTTAACGCAGCGATAGTATAGAATAACCCGACGATGGTCGTTGCGGCTACGCGGACTAAAAAGGGAAGAGTGTTTGGGCGCTTGACAATCTATCTAGAGAGGTAAAAGCACATTTTCCGCTAGGGTAACGTTAGAAAAGAAACCTAACAACTCGGCTGAAAAGCAAAAATACTGCTATGATTGCAAACTAATGTTGGTATGATTGCGGGTTGTAGTCTCTGCAATTAAGCCAAACCCTTCATCAATCCTGCCATCGTCCAAGGAGAATTTATCGTTGACTCGTCGCTACCTATTTACCTCAGAATCAGTTACCGAAGGTCATCCAGACAAAATCTGCGATCAGATTTCAGACACGATTTTGGATGCTTTACTGACCCAAGACGAACGTAGTCGTGTTGCCGCCGAAGTGGTTGTTAATACTGGCTTGGTGCTAATTACTGGAGAAATTACCTCCAGCGCCCAGGTTAACTACGTCGATTTGGTTCGCAAGAAAATTGCAGAAATTGGCTATATCAACGCCAACAACGGCTTCTGTTCCAACAGTTGTGCTGTGTTGGTAGCATTGGATGAACAATCTCCTGACATTGCCCAAGGCGTCAGTACTGCCCAGGAAAGTCGGGAAGAGATGAGCGAAGATGAATTAGACGCAATTGGTGCCGGCGATCAAGGTTTGATGTTTGGCTTTGCCTGCAACGAAACTCCGGAATTGATGCCTTTGCCGATTAGTTTGGCGCATCGCGTTTCTCGGCGTTTGGCAGCGGTGCGAAAAGCCGGACAGTTACCGTATCTAGGACCGGATGGTAAAACTCAAGTTACGGTGGCATACGAAGATGGACGCCCGGTAGGAATTGATACTATTCTGGTTTCCACCCAACACGCGCCAGCAATTGACGGTATTACCGATGAGGCAGCGATTCAGGCAAGAATTAAAGAAGACTTGTGGACTGCGGTTGTAGAACCGGTTTTCTCGGAAACTGAAATCAAGCCTGATGAAAATACCCGTTTTTTGGTGAACCCTACGGGTAAATTTGTCATTGGTGGACCTCAAGGCGATGCGGGACTGACGGGACGTAAGATTATTGTTGATACTTACGGCGGCTATTCTCGGCACGGTGGCGGTGCTTTTTCGGGAAAAGACCCTACAAAAGTAGACCGTTCGGCGGCTTATGCGGCGCGTTATGTCGCTAAGAATATTGTTGCAGCAGGTTTGGCTGATAAGTGTGAAGTTCAGCTAAGTTATGCGATCGGCGTGGCGCGACCGGTGAGTATGATGATTGAAACCTTCGGCACTGGCAAGGTGGATGAGGATCGCTTACTAGAGTTGGTGAAGCAGCATTTTGAACTGCGCCCTGCGGGAATTCTTCAGGCGTTTAACTTGCGCCAGTTGCCAAAATTACGCGGTGGTCGTTTTTATCAAGATGTTGCCGCATATGGTCACTTTGGGCGATCGGATTTGGAATTACCTTGGGAACAAACGGATAAGGCGGATTTGTTGAAAGAAGCACTTATTCCAAAGCTTTCGGTTTCAGTAGGATAATAGCTTTGGTGCGCTAATGTCCTCAATATGCAGACTTGGAAGCAACGAGTTAAGCAACTTAAAAACGAAACCTACGCTATTTATATCGCCTGTAAAGACCCCAGAGTGCCTTGGTACGCGCGGGTTTTTGCAGGCTTTGTTGTTGCTTATGCTTTTAGTCCGATTGATTTGATTCCGGATGTGATTCCGATTTTGGGTTATCTGGATGATTTGATATTAGTGCCGTTGGGAATTATGTTGGTGATCAAAATGATTCCCCCTGATGTTTTGGTACAGTGTCGCGAAAAGGCAGAAGCGGCTATTAGTCAGGGTAAACCGACAAGTCGAATTGCCGCGATTTTGATTGTGGGGATTTGGTTGCTGTTGGGGATTCTTGCGGTGGTTTGGGTGGCGGGTGTTTTGAAGCGTTGATGACTTAAAAAGTTAAGCGTGATTAATTAATAGCGAATTTGCAAAGTAACAGTTTGTTCAACCTTTTGTTCACCCCCAACAACTGGTGTATCAGCCCTGTTTTGGGAGACTTTCGCCTCAGTGGAGCTAGGGGAAGAGTAAACTATCGGCACAGGTGGATTAGCATTATTAATCTGAACACCAATTACTTCTTGTTGCTTAAGATTAAGGGCGGTAAGTGCGCTCGTTGCTTGCTTTTTGGCGTCGTCGGAGGCTTTTTGAATCGCTTGCTGTTGGGAAAGCGCTAATGCTTCATCGGAGGCAACAAAACTAATTCCATCGATTTTTGTTGCTCCAGCTTTGATAGCATCATCTAATAATGTGCCGGACTTTTCGGTGTTAATCCGAAAACTGACAGTGTTGCTGCCGGAATAACCCGTGATATTCTGCTTGCCGTCTTTGTAACTATAGTTGGGGTTGAGGCTGATCCCTGTGGTTTCGAGTTTTTCGACTTTGCGGGCTTTGAGGAGTTCTACCACGGTTTGCGATCGCTTTGCTACCTGTTGTTGCACTGATTGGGCTGTTTTTCCCTGAATTTCAACCCCTAAACGTACCTGAGTCATGGTTGTGGGGACGGTAATCGTGCCTTTGCCGGAAACGGTGAGGGTTCTGGAAGCTGGGAAGTTTTGCATCTGTGCATTTGTGGGAACAGACTGGCAAGAAGTCAAGCCAATCAATCCTAAGATTAAACACAAAGTTTTCACGCAGTCCCAGTTAGTCAATGAAGAATAATATAGGAGGGAACGATTCATTTTTTGCCGAGTGTTGATTAAGATATCCCTAATCTCGCACTCTCGCTATGAGCTGTATGATGGGTTACAGTTTTGGAAACTGAATCTTATCGGGGTCAATATTTAATTCTCGCAGTTTTTCTGCCAAGCGATCGGCTCGTTGCGCTTGCTTTTGTGCGACTTCTTCTGGTGTCTTGCCACTGACTTAGCCTTTCTGATATTGGAGCGCAAAAGTCATTTAAAACGACTAAAAATATCGCTTCTTTTAGCCAGAGGATTTTAAATAACAGCAGTAGGCAAGGCAGAAATTTGCTTTTCTTTGGAAGTTGCAGTCAAATTGCCTTAATCCTGAATTAATAGGGTTTGCTACTGCCATGAGTCAAGACTTTGTATGTGATGATGACAACTTGAATCCGACTTTCTCGCCTCAGAATTTCGATGAAATGCCTCCTAACCGAGAACAGCTCAAACATCTGTTAATTGGTTCGCCCAAAGGCATTAGAAGTACAATTTAGAATTTGCAGGTTCGTGGTTATGCTGAAACGACGTAGTGGAATCCTCTGATGCCAACTGAGAAACCAGGCGAGGTGATGAGTATGTTGATTCGCTATATTCAGCGATATTAGGTGGAGAAGGCGATCGCTTTATTGGGTTAGTGTAGAGAAAAGGCGATCGCTCCTCTCGAATGACAAGCCCATATAGACAGTAGGGGCGTTAGCGAAGCGGTAGCGAGGAACGAGCGTCAGCATTTGGGCGATAATCTATCGGGTAATCCTAAAAATATGTCCCCAAATGCTTCGCCCTGTCTGCGGGTAAACAGTCAATTTCGTTGATAAAAAAAGATTGTTGTAGACATCAGTTATCTGCCGGGAAGGGCGAAGCATTTGGATAGAAATATCTTGATTAAGTAACACAATTGAGCGCCCGAATGCTTCGCCCCTACAGATTAATCAACACACCAATTCAAAATACAAAATCGATTGTGCCAGGTATTGGAAAGCTAGAAATGGCGAGGCTTCGTGGAATTTGTCTGAGTAGGAAATCTTTAAAAAAATCTGAAATTTTTAACAGCAACTTTCGCGCTATTTCTTGGCGTTTTGCATCTTCTAATTCTGCGTCATTAACCGCAAATGTGAATTGAACTGTCGGTTTATCTCTCACTCTGTTCTCAGAGTCCTGCCATTTGTCTTAATGCTGATTATAATTACACGGTTTTTCCTTCCACAGCAGGATAAATTCACTTAGACAGACCTTGACTTCCCAACGCACTTCAACCTGAAGAACAAACTCAATTTTGAGCATACCTCTCCAAAAAAACATCAAATCTCTCAAGAAACCTGACTCTGAATCCAACTTCGGACAGCACGAATTACCGTGTTTTCGTTTTGAGTTTGACGCTGTTGCAAAAATTGATTAAGTACCAAAGCCGATACTTTTGGAAAAGCGAGACTAAATGCTGATTCTACATAGTCCTGATTAGAAGCCTCTGTTTGCAATTGATAAATTTTCAATCCATATTTTTTGGTATAGCACCAAATTTCAGGAATACCAAGAGTTTGGTAAACTTCAATTCTGCGAGTGGAAGGACTTGTAATATCGACTTCAATTACTAAATCCGGTGGCAAATTTTCAGGAATTTCAGGATCAATGCCTTCAAGTTTATCGGCATTTTGAATATAGAAACAAGTATCTGGTTCCGCACCTTGATCCAGTTCTTCTCTGTTTAATGTTGTTGAACCCATATCAACAACATTTAAATCAAGTTCTTCGGTGAGAGTTGTAACAATTCTTGCCAACAGCCGATTAATGATTTCGTGCAGCTTGGATGGCATCTTAATTTGCAGGACTCCGCAATTGTAGGTAAGGCGGGTAGCACGATGATCTCCCATATCAGCTAATAAGGCTTTGTAAGTCTGCCAACTCACATTAGGCAGCACAATATTTTGGGTAACTTTGCCTTGAAAATCTTCCAGTTCAAGCTCACTGACTTGTTGGGAAATCATTACAATATATGCTGTATTCCTAAAAGTTGCCTGTTGCTTATCTCAATTATCCACTCTGATGACGGACATTTTAGAGTCAGGGATTGCCGCTTAACCGATTAGCGATCGCTTCGACAGTCTTCCCCAAAGATACGATACCCTTGACTAGAATAGATTTTCTTGCCACAACCCGGACTTGTCCCCTCGCGCCGCCATGACTCAAACCACTGACTTCCTCGCACAACTCAACCCTTCCCAACGTCGCGCCGTCGAACATTACTGTGGCCCCTTACTCGTTGTTGCTGGGGCGGGAAGCGGCAAGACGAGGGCATTAACGTATCGGATTGCTAATTTAATTCTCAAGCACAAGGTCGCTCCTGAAAATATTTTAGCGGTAACGTTCACCAATAAAGCGGCGCGGGAGATGAAAGAGCGGATTGAGAAGTTGTTTGCACAACAGTTGGCACAACAAAAACACGGGCAACGTTTGGAATTACTGCCACCTGAAGAACAGACAAAATTGCGATCGCATATTTATCAAAAATACATCAAACATTTATGGATTGGCACGTTCCATAGTTTATTAGGTCGGATTCTCCGCTTCGATGTTAACAAATATCAAGATGAAAAAGGACATCAATGGAATCGTAATTTTTCCATTTTTGATGAATCAGATGCCCAAAGTCTAGTTAAAAATATTGTCACTAAACAATTAAATCTAGACGATAAAAAGTTCAACCCTAGGACGATGCGCTACGCCATCAGTAACGCGAAAAACCAAGGCTTCAGCCCTCAAGATATTGAAAGGAATCAGCAGGATTATAAAGGTCGCGTCCTTGCCGAAATTTATAGCCATTACCAAAACCAACTCGCTTCTAATAATGCCTTAGACTTTGATGACTTGATTTTAGTCCCTGTGCGACTATTCCAACAAAATGAGTCGGTTTTAGGATACTGGCATCGGCAATTTCAACATATTTTGG
>CADCTM010000251.1:12939-13283 GCA_902805485.1 uncultured Coleofasciculus sp.
TGAATATCAGGATACTAACCGTATTCAGTATGAACTCATCCGCCTTTTGGTCACTAATGGAGAAGCCATAAAGAGCGAGTGGAATTGGCAAAATCGTTCAATTTTTGTAGTGGGAGATGCTGACCAATCGATCTATTCCTTTAGGATGGCAGACTTCACAATTTTATTGGAATTTCAGGAAGATTTTGGCGACGGTTTGCTGGATGACGACACTCGGACAATGGTGAAACTGGAGGAAAATTATCGTTCTAGTGAGAATATTCTCCAAGTAGCGAATCATTTGATTGAAAATAACACTCAACGGATTGAAAAGGTACTGAAAGCAACACGCGGAGTCGGGGAAA
>CADCTM010000252.1 GCA_902805485.1 uncultured Coleofasciculus sp.
CTAAGAATGGTAAACCCTAAAATCTTAGTAACAGGTGGCGCTGGCTACATTGGTTCTCATGCGGTTCTGCTACTAAAAAACGCAGGCTATAAGGTAGTAGTTCTAGACAATTTGATTTATCGTCATCGTGATTTGGTGGAGACAGTCTCAATGTAAAACTGAGCCTGGGCGATATTTCCGATAGGGCACTTCTCAAGGAGGTATTTGAACCAGGGAGACTTGCAGCGGTTATGCATTTTGCCGCGTACGCTTAGGTGAGCGAATCTGTAGAGCAGCCAGCCAAATACTATCGCAACAATGTTACAGGTACTTTAACACTCCTAGAGGCAATGTGCGCTGCTGGAATTAAGAACTTTGTTTTTTCTTCAACTTGTGCAACCTACGGCGTCAGCCAAGAAATTCCAATTACCGAAAACCAGCCTCAAAAACCAATTAACCCTTATGGCAAGGGTAAGTTGATGGCGATAGCAAAGCGAGAAGAGCTGCATCAGCTCACATTCCCCTCCCAAACAACTACCCTGGAATGTAAGTCGCTCTAATCCCCAACTATAGCCATGAAACCCCAGAGTTTCTTGCCACTGCTCCTCTTACTTACAGCAACAGCTTGTAACTCAACTGTTATTGCCGATACCGATAAACCTCCGTCTGCTGACATTTCGGCTCAACCCAAACAGCAACCGACAACTACCACAACCAGAAACCTCATCCCAACCCAACCCCTAACACCTCAACCGATTAAAATCTCTCTCCTTAACTTACCTCGACCTTACGCCACAAATAGCGCCTCCAAATCTCCCAACGTCGTCGCTATCCCTCAAAACCCAACCCTCAACGTCCCCGCAGGTTTCCAGGTAAACGTCTATGCAGATAACCTAGAAGCCCCGCGCTGGCTGGCATTAACCCCAAATGGTGAAGTCCTCGTAACCGAAACTAGATCCAATCGGATTCGCTTGCTGCGAGATACCAACGGCGATGGCGTTGCCGATGTCAAAAAAACCTTCGCCACAGAACAAAATGGTGTGAATATCCCCTTTGGCATGACTTTTTCTGGTGACTCCTTCTTCCTCGGTAACACGGGAGAAGTCAGAAAATATCGCTATCTCAAAGGGCAACAGCAACTCGCTAGTAGCGGTCAAAAAATCGCCACCCTCACCCCAGGCGGCTACAACCAGCACTGGACACGCAACGTCCTCGCTTCCCCCGACGGCAGCAAACTCTACGTCACCATCGGTTCAGAATCTAACGTTGATGAAGAACCTCTGCCTCGCGCCTCGATCCAAGTAATGAACCTAGATGGTTCCAATCAACAAACCTTCGCCTACGGCTTGCGGAACCCGGTTGGCATTGACTTTCACCCTACTACAGGCGAACTCTACGCCACCGTCAACGAACGAGATGGGTTAGGCGATGACTTGGTACCAGATTACTTTACCCGTGTACAGTCAGGAAAATTCTACGGCTGGCCCTATACCTACCTCACTCCAAAGCGCCTCGATCCCCGTCATGTCATCAATGGAAGAAGCAAGCGCCCAGACCTCGCCGCCCAAACTCAAACGCCCGATGTCCTCTTCCAAGCTCACTCGGCGGCGCTAGGAGTGCAATTTTATGATGGACAAACTTTTCCTCAAAAATACCGAAACGGTTCTTTTGTCGCCATGCGAGGCTCCTGGAACCGCAATTCTGGTACGGGATACAAGGTGGTTTTCGTTCCCTTCAATGCCAATGGACGACCTGTTGGACATTACGAAGATTTTCTGACCGGTTTTCTGACAGATCCTTCGGGTCCGACAACTTGGGGGCGTCCGGTTGGGTTACTAGTGCTACCAGATGGCAGTTTGTTAGTTACGGAAGAAGCTAATAATCGGATTTATCGAATTCAGTATCGTGGTTAGGGCGTATTTTCCAACTTCTTGTATGGGATGGAAAATCCTCGTCCGGAGATTCCCCTACCCCCTTAATAAAGGGGGAAATAAAATCAAAGTTCCCCTTATTAAGCCGGAGCGACTGGAGCAAAGCGTGAGGATGAGGAGATTTAGAGGGATCTCAACGTCACAAGCGTAGCCAACATAGTTTAAAAACACAGCCTGTGGGAGAGGTCAACTTTAAACACCAACAACTGAACGCTGATAAACTTGCTGTGCAACATGAGCCAAACGCTGCATCCCAATTTCAATTTCTTCATCGGTGGCGGTAAGGCTAATGCGGAGACATTGGTGCTTATGTGACCAATCTTCCTGTAAACCGGGGAAGAATGAGCTACCGGGAACAACAATCACGCCGACTTGCTTTAATTGTTGGTAAAATTCCCAATCGGTAATGGGCAAATCTCGGAACCACAACCACGCGAAGATTGCGCCTTCTCCACGATGCAGAAACCAAGGTAAATCCTTGGGTAAGGACTGATCGAGGGTGTTTTCTACGACATCAAATTTATGTTGGTAGTGGGGGCGAATAATGTTGGTGGCAATATCACCCAGTGCGCCAGAAGCGATCGCAATTGCCGCAATTGCTTGTCCATAACGGGGCGAATGAATGCACATATTCGTCTGAAATGACTCCAAAACCTCCACTAACTGCGGTTCGCCAATTACAACACCAACTCGTTCCCCTGGCAACCCCGCTTTCGATAAACTCAGGCAATGCAGGATATTATCCCCAAATTTCGGCGTC
Source organism: uncultured Coleofasciculus sp. (assembly GCA_902805485.1). Classification (GTDB taxonomy): domain Bacteria; phylum Cyanobacteriota; class Cyanobacteriia; order Cyanobacteriales; family Coleofasciculaceae; genus CADCTM01. Next base: position 2,671 of record CADCTM010000252.1, read on the forward strand.
ATTTGGGTAAAGTTCAACGCTGGAAATGGGGGTGCATAAGCGGAATCAATCAATACTGGCACATCAAAGGGTGCTGCCAAACCTGCGATTTTTTCCACCTCTTCATCGGTAAGCACGTTGCCTGTCGGATTACAAGGGCGAGAGAAAATCACGCAACCTGTATTTTCATTAATCGTCAGTTGGCTAAAGTCGGGGCGATACTTAAAGCGATGGGCTGATTCGTCAATTTCTAAGGTTGGTTTATAGGCAACGACTGATTCGGGTGTTAAGCTGACGCCGCCATAACCTGTGTATTCTGGGCTGAGGGGCAAGACGACTTGTTTTAATTCGCCGCTTTGGGTATAACCGCCAAAGGCATTGGCGGCGTAGAAGTAGATGGACTGACTACCGGGAGTAATCAGGATGTTGCGATCGCTTAAATTTAATCCATAACGTTGATTAAAATCATTTGCGATCGCTTCAATTAACGGAGCATATCCTTGACTCGATCCGTAGCGACAAACCACTTCACCATACTCTGAACTCGCCAGTAATTGCGCCGTGCAATCCCGCCAAAGTTGCTCCACTTCGGGTAAGATTACTGGATTTCCTGCACTTAAATTAATAAATTCCTGTCCCTGTCCAGCTCGTAGTGTTTCAATAATGTCCTTCATAATGGCACGAACGCCAGTAAGGTTAGACATCTGGTTGCCAAATTGAGTTAGAGCAGGGTTCATAGGTTTATCTTGCCGTGCTGGTCAGTGAAGGGTTAACAAATTTCGGTTAATTAGCTTAAAGATCTGCCGTATTTTTTGCACTTTATCTATTTAACCGCAAATTTTGTATTCCTCAACCGACTTCGCGGCAACTTCAAGCAAGTAACATCAAGGTTCAATCGAT
>CADCTM010000253.1 GCA_902805485.1 uncultured Coleofasciculus sp.
TTCTATCAACCGCTGCAACCGCTGAATTCCCCGTTGCCAACATCGGATCAACTACCAAAATATCTCGATGCTCAACATCATGGGGAAGTTTAAAATAATACTCAATCGCTACATAACTGCTTGGCTCACGATACAACCCAATATGTCCCACACGCGCCGAAGGCATCAATTCCAAAATACCATCCAAAAGCCCTTGTCCTGCCCGCATAATTGAGACAACCACCATCTTCTTTTCAGGAGCAAGCATCGGCGCTTTCATCACCGCCATTGGGGTTTGAATTTCTTCATACTTAAGAGGCAAATCCCGCGTCACCTCATATGCCAACAACATCCCAACCTCTTTTAAAAGTTGGCGAAATTTCGCAGTACTAGTATCAGCTTGACGCATTAACGTCAATTTATGTTGAACAAAAGGATGGTCAATTACCGTAACTTGAGGAAGCATTTTTTAATTATTAGTAATGACTTTTGAAATAGCGGTTGATTCTTAACAATCAATCATGAGCAAGCAATCTCTAAAATACAGTGCCATCGCTCTCTAGCTGAAGAGGGGGAACACCCCCTACTCGCAATTGATTGGCAATTTTTCGTCCGGCAGTCCAAGTGCCACCTTGCAAAACTTTTACTAATGGTAATTGAGTCGCATTTAAATTTAATTGTTGCCGAATAGAAGCCGCAATTTTATCTAACAAACTAACAGTAAGCGCCCGCCATTCAACGATTACCTCAGAACCTGGTAAATGACGCTCCTGTAAAATTGCAGTATCCTTAACTTCTAATAGCCCTAAATCCAGACATAAGCCACCATTCCGATACTCCGGTAAACCAGTCATCTCGCCCAGTCCCGTGACCTCCAAATCCAATTCCTGCAATGGCTCTAAGAGGGAGTACGTTAACCACTGAGAGAGCTTGTGAAAGGGCACATAGGAGTCACTGATGTGATTTCCCATTAGTGCCGAATGCTGCCAAACATCGCCTAAATTAACATCAGCAATTGCCAGTCTTCCTGGCCAAATATTACCTAATCCTTCTAAAACAGCACTCAATACTGTACTCGCTGCCAGTTGCTGTTTAAGCGTTGATGCTTGTTGCACCCCCCAACCAGCAACGCCTCCTTCGACTAAGGGTAATGTAGAATTGGACTTAGTGAGTAAGTAATTTACCAAATTGCCAGGACGCCCATTTTCTACACCAAAGAGTTGAGGCATCGTAACAATAGACCGTCCTAAACGTTGTAGCAGTTTTACTCTACCTTCTATGCCCAAAAGAGGATTTGCTTGATTAACTTGAAAGCCTTTAGCTAACTTTTCAACCGTTAATTTTTGGAGTCCTAAAGCATCAGCTTGTAAAGGATATTTGGGGTTACTAGAAAAAGCGCCTTCACAAAACATCCGAAAACTGGCAACCGCTAACCCTTCAGAACGGGAAAATACTAACCCTGTTTGTGGTTCGTGATACTGCCAATTTCCACCTGCACCGGCATCAAGTAACACACTGACAATTGCCAAATCAAACTTAATTTGAGCTTTTTCTGTTGGGGTAAGTCCTGATATTTTCTCCTCTAATTGTGCCAGCCTCCCAATATTTCCCACTTCAAAATGTCGCCAGCGACTATGAAAGGGAATGTTCAAATCTGGGTACTCGTCGCGCATTACTTCGATAACGTAATTAGCAACCGCATCGAGTTTGTTTAAATTACAACGAAAGTGCTGTAAAGAATCAGTACAAGCTAAATTAAAAAGGCGATCGCATCTCTCTCGGATTGCTGCTGGTGTTCTTAAATAAGCGATCGCTTGTTGTTCGTCAGTATTCACGCACCACACCTTTTTCGTAGAAAAATATTACCCAAGGACGAGGCATCTTGCTATTTGATTGGCTAAATTTTCCCCCAACCCCTCAAAGAAAGTCAGAATCAAAATTTAATTCTTACAAAAGCTGGAGGGTTTAGGGGGCGAAGTTTTTAACCGCAGATACACGCAGATAAATTGGATTATTATCTGTGGTTTCTAATTCTTATTCTGTTAAATCACGTCCTTTAATTGTTGCTAGGGTGTCAGCATCCGGTGCAACGGTTTCGGTATAATAACCCGCCGCTTGCTTGGCAGCAATTTCCACCATTGCATCCGCAGGAATTAATTCATCTGGAATTGCAATCCGTTGGATGATTTCAATGCCAGAATTGACGATCGCGTTATACTTCATATCGCTCATCGACACGAAACGATCAATCCGCGTAATTCCTAACCAATGCAACACATCCGGCATTAACTCTTGGAAGCGCATATCTTCCACACCTGCCACACATTCTGTACGGCTAAAATAAGATGAAGCGCTATCGCCCCCAACAGCACGTTTGCGGGCATTGTAGACCAAGAACTTCGTCACCTCACCCAAAGCGCGTCCTTCCTTACGGGAATAGACCAATAACCCCGCACCGCCAGCTTGTGCAGTTTGAACACAGACTTCAAGACCATGAGCTAAATAAGGACGGCAAGTGCAGATATCGGAACCAAATACATCCGAGCCGTTGCACTCATCATGTACTCTTAATGCCAAAAGTCGATTAGGGTCTGTAATCGCTGATACATCACCAATTAAATAGACCGTGATCCCACCAATTGGGGGTAAGTATACTTTTAAATCTGGGCGTGTGATTAATTCTGGGAACATCCCACCCGTTTGTTGAAACAAGGCGCGGCGTAAATCCGTTTCCTCGATATTCAGGCGGTTGGCAATTCCTGGGAGATACCAAACGGGGTCAAGTGCCATCTTAGTGACAACTAAACTGCCGTTACTTTTCAAGATTCGACCATCAACCGCTAAACGCCCTTTCAGCACAGCATCCTGAAGTTCAGGCATATTAATATGAGCTTGGGTGATGGCAATTGTCGGGCGAATATCGTATCCCTGAGCATACAACGAAGCGTAAGCTTCACCCACCATTGCGCCAAACGGGTCGAGGGAGACAATACGATTCGGGTCAGACCAACTTGGATGTGGTCCAATGGGGACAATCGGGGCAGTATTGGTAAGATCAGCACGGTGATTGGCTTGAAGCGCCCCACTCGCCACGGCTAGAGCGCGATAAACTGAATAAGAACCGGAATGAGTCCCAATGACATTGCGATGTGAGCGGTTCAGCAATGTCCCAACAATGGGACCTCGTTTAAGAGGATCGCTTTCTCCCCAGTGAATCCGTCGGGGTTTCGACACAGAACCGCCCGGATGAGATGTCAAAACAATATGCTTCGGCTTGGATACGACTTTGAACTCTTGCATAAAGGCTCCAGTAGAATGCACGAAGACTTACCGAATCTGGCGATTAACCAACTCGGTAAACTGAAGAAGTACTCATCATAGCAATCAGATTTTAGGTATTGAAGTACCTGGAGCATTAAAATTTCAGCGATCGCCTAGTTTGGTGCAAGATGGCAGTGTGGGATTACTATACTTGGTCAAGGTAAGCCGATTTAGTATGAGCCAGATAACTTCCTCTATCGATCAACCCAGTGATTGGTCGCCCTCTGCGGGTCTGCCAGCTTCTTTGCC
>CADCTM010000254.1 GCA_902805485.1 uncultured Coleofasciculus sp.
ACGCTCAACTTTACCTCGGTGATGCTAGAACAACAATTAAGTGGTTGAATCAATCAAACTTTGTTGCCGACGCGATTTTTCTTGACCCGTTTTCGCCACCGCGTTGTCCGCAATTATGGACAGTAGAATTTCTGCAACAGTTAGCAAGTTGTTGTGCAGCGGAGGGAAGACTTGCGACATATTCCTGTGCGGCATCTGTACGAAGTGCCTTAATAGCAGCAGGGTTTAAAATTGGGAGAACATTACAAGTTGGTGGTCGGCTTCCGGGAACAATTGCAAGTTTTAATGATCTTGATTTATTACGATTATCAAAGCGATCGCAAGAACATTTACAAACTCGTGCGGCTGTAGTTTACCGCGATCCTCAACTCAATGACTCAAAAGATGCGATTTTGCAGCGTCGTAAAATTGAGCAAGAAGCATCTTCCCTGGAACCAAGTTCTCGTTGGCAAAAGCGTTGGTCTAAGCTTAAATAAATGGATGCTGCCTGTAATCATTCTAGGGTTGGGCTGTCGGTTGATCTATAACTCCCTAGACTGATCTTTCGCCTAGTCAGGGAAAAATTCTCTTTAAAAGAAATATTGAGAATCTGTAACTTTATTATCAAATCAAAAGGACTAGAGCTTAAAATACCAGTGGTTACAGAGTAAAATTCTGCCCTAATTTTCGTAAAAACCCTGATGCACAAGGCTCTTTTTGCTCCTACTCTTTTTGCTCCTAATTTAACGCCTACGCCTGCGTAAGACCATGCTTGATTTTTCGGATGCTTCGACCTTATCAAGACCCCAAACAAGTTCTTCCGACTCGGTTCCTCTAGATTCCGATCAACCGAAAGTTCTTGTTATTGACGATCATTCTTCGAGTCGGTTGACAGCCGTAGCACTCTTGTCGGTAGAGGGCTACGAAGTTTTGGAGGCAGATAGTGGCCCAGCCGGCTTAAAGCGCGTCACCGAGGGCAATCCTGATTTAATTCTCTTGGACGTGATGATGCCCGGAATGGATGGCTTTGAGGTGTGTCGTCGCCTCAAGGAAGATGAACAGACTCGCCTAATTCCGGTGGTATTTATCACCGCACTTAATGATAAGCGATCGCGTATTATGGGCATTGAAGTCGGAGGCGATGACTTCCTCTCTAAACCCTTCGACCGCCTGGAACTCTCTGCACGAGTCAAGTCCCTAGTTCGTCAAAAGCGCTTAAATGAAGATTTAGACCACGCTGAACAAGTTCTATTCTCCATCGCCTGTGCAGTCGAAAGCCGCGACCCGAATACAGGCGACCACTGCGAACGTTTGGTTGCGATGGGGAAAGCCTTTGGTGAATATATCCAATTATCCCGTGTAGATATTCGGAATTTAATGTGGGGGGGATATCTCCACGATATTGGCAAAGTCGGGATTCCTGATGCCGTATTGTTGAAAAAAGGCGCATTTACCTCAGAAGAACGGGAAATCATGAACCATCATGTGATGATTGGCGAAAAAATCTGCAAACCACTGCGGACAATGGCGGGTGTTATCCCGATTATTCGCTGTCACCATGAACGTTGGGACGGTAGCGGCTATCCTGAGGGTTTGGCAGGAAATGCGATTCCTTATCTGGCTCAAGTGTTTCAAATTATCGATATCTACGACGCCTTAACCAGCGAACGTCCTTATAAACGTGCCTTTACCCAAGCCGAAGCCCTAGAAATTATGGCTCAGGAAACCGCCAAAGGCTGGCGTAATCCCAAGCTTGTCCAGCAGTTTACAGAATTTATCAAATCAACTCAAAGTGAGGAAGTCTCAACAACGCTTCACTCTGAACCGTCAGCAATTAGTTGAGTTGCCGAAACCAATACCTCGCGGATAGATACCGTTGTTCAAAAAATATTTGTCTATGCTTGTCGTAACTGTTATTATCAATGAGCAAAAATGTGAAAGTTTGGTAGCTAAAAAGCTGATAGCGAAGTCATGGTTGCAGTAGCGATTCTAGCGGCAGGACGTGGGACAAGGATGAAATCTGACCTGCCGAAGGTCTGTCATACTTTGGGTTCGCTTTCGTTGGTTGAACGAGTTCTCAACAGTTGTCTGGCAGTTGAACCGAAACGACGCCTGGTAATTGTCGGCTATCAAGGTGAGCGAGTTAAAGCATCTTTAGAGAGCTTTGTCAATATAGAATTTGTTGAACAAACCCAGCAATTGGGAACAGGTCATGCGGCGCAACAACTTATCCCTTATTTGGATGGTTTTACGGGGGATTTGTTGGTTTTAAATGGTGATGTGCCGTTGTTGCGACCCAACACAATTAAACTACTATTGGAAACTCATCAAGCCAATCAAAATGCGGCGACGCTTCTGACGGCTCAACTTCCTAATCCTCAAGGTTATGGTCGCGTTTTTTGTAATGGTCAAGACCGACTTACACAAATTGTAGAAGATAGGGACTGCACCGCCGCTCAAAAGCAAAATCGTCGGATTAATTCGGGTATTTATTGCTTTAATTGGCCCAAATTTGCAAAAGTACTGCCACAATTACAGGCGAATAATGATCAGAAGGAATATTACATCACTGATGCGGTGAATTACCTCGATCCTGTAACTGTGGTGGATGTTGAGGATTATCAGGAAATTTTGGGGATTAATGACCGCAAGCAATTAGCGACAGCATATAACATTTTGCAAACACGGGTCAAGGAGACTTGGATGGAACGGGGTGTGACGTTGATTGACCCCGCCAGTATTACGATTGATGACACGGTAGAATTGCAACCGGATGTGATTATTGAGCCGCAAACTCATCTACGAGGGAAAACGGCGATCGCTTCTGGCAGTCGCATTGGGCCGGGTAGTTTGATTGAAAATAGTCAAATTGGTGAAAATGTTACGGTGCTGTATTCGGTAATCAGTGACAGTGTTGTCAAAAATAACACTCGAATTGGTCCTTATACCCATCTACGCGGTCATGTAGAAGTTGGGGAGTCTTGCCGGATCGGGAATTTTGTTGAACTGAAAAATACCCAATTAGGCGATCGCACTAATGTTGCTCATTTATCTTATTTAGGCGATACCACAACAGGCGATCGCGTTAATGTTGGCGCAGGGACAATTACGGCTAATTACGATGGCGTGAAAAAGCATCGCACTAAAATAGGCGATCGCACGAAAACGGGTTCTAATAGTGTCCTTGTTGCGCCTATAACCTTGGGCGAAGATGTTAACGTGGCGGCGGGTTCGATTGTTACGGAAGATGTCCCTAATGATTCCCTGGTGATTGCGCGCGCGCGTCAAGTTGTTAAACGCGGTTGGCGGTTAAAGTCTTCTGAATCCTAGCTTTTTGTCCTAAATACTAGACTTCTTGCATAAATCATAAGTGGCGATGTTGGTAGTACTCAATCTGTTCTAGAAGGTTTTAGTGTGGCTGTTGATGAATTGTTGGCATAACGGCAATTGGATATTACCTAAGCCGTAAGTTGGGCTTGATTCTCCCAGAATTTATCTCCGTTGGCTGCTATTAACTGATTCAAGAAACTTTCTAAAGAGTTAGCTGCAATATCCCATTCTTC
>CADCTM010000255.1 GCA_902805485.1 uncultured Coleofasciculus sp.
TGTAATTAAAGCCATACATATTAACGATCAGTTGGAGGCAGTTGGCACAACCGTGAGAAGTTTAAGCGATCGCCAAAAAGTCATTGAAGCTCTCACTCTCACCAAGGAAGATTTAGTCAAAGCCTTAAGATCCGAACGAATCTTGCGGGAAAACAAAGGTTTCCTGGTTGGCAATCCGGAGCTATTAGTCACCAACTTAAGAACGTTGCAATCTCTACAAGTAAATGACCAAGCTAGTGAGTATGGGCGTCTTTTGAATGAAGCGTTACAGATAGCGGTTGGCGTTCAAGAAGAGATGAGTAAATTAAAAAATAAACATTGAAAAAGGCTATTTAAAATTCCTTTTTTTTGGTATTATTATTTTTATAATGGAAATACGTGCAAAAACATTATAAAAGCCAATATTCTCATTATTAAAATGATACCATAAGTGCCCTTTAGTTGGTAGGGTCAAATAATCAAAACATCCTTGTTTTTCACAAAAAAAATAGTCAAAGGTTGCTCATTCCCAAAATAATGAGTTATTTAAGGCGTGAAAAAAACTATAGTTAAAAAATCATCAAAAAACCTTTTATTAACCAATTCGGTAAATTAGCTCATTCTTTACCCCAATCATTGATCACGGAAGTTCAACGTTACAAATGACGACAAAACCCAAAATAATCGTCCTAGACGATGACCCAACCGGTTCACAAACCGTTCATAGCTGCCTATTGTTGATGCGCTGGGATGTAGAAACACTGCGGCTGGGATTATCCGATAGTTCACCAATTTTCTTCATCCTAACTAATACAAGAGCGCTGACACCAGAGCAAGCCACCGCCGTCACAACCGAAGTCTGCCACAACCTCAAAATGGCATTAGTTGCCGAAGGAATAACAGATTTCCTGGTAGTCAGTCGCTCCGACTCAACACTGCGGGGACATTATCCCGTAGAAACCGACGTTATTGCCAAAGTCGTTGGTCCATTCGACGCCCATTTCTTAGTTCCCGCGTTCTTTGAAGCAGGAAGAATCACCCAACAAAGCGTACATTACTTAATCATTGAGGGTGTACCAACTCCAGTCCATGAAACCGAATTTGCCCGTGATTCAGTATTTGGCTATCACCACAGCTATTTGCCCGATTATGTGGAAGAAAAGACGAAAGGGCGCATTCGGGCTGATGCTGTCGAGAGATTTCTCCTAGAAGATATAAACCAGGGAAGTGTAGAACGTCTTCAGCATCTGACAAATAACTCGTGTTGCGTTGTCGATGCCCAAACACAAGCAGATTTAGATAAATTTGCAGCAGACATTCTCAGCGTAGCCGCCCAGGGCAAACACTTCCTGTTTCGCAGTGCTGCAAGTCTCTTAACCTCCCTTGCCAGTCTTGGACCTCAACCCGTAGCCGCCGAGGATATGGCTCAATACGTGCGACACCACAAACCGGGGGCGGTAATTGTTGGTTCCCACGTCAAGAAGACAACACAACAGCTAGAACGCCTACTACAAGCACCTGGTATAGTCGGGGTTGAGGTAGATGTGGCTCATTTACTTTCGGACTCAAACACGCAACGAACCAATCTTTTGGCAAGTATTCTCGAACAAGTTCAGACTATTCATGCCGAGGGAAAAACCCCAGTCATTTATACCAGTCGCCAAGAACTCAGCTTTAAGGATGTTCAAACAAGACTAGAGTTTGGCGCCGCAGTTTCCGGATTGTTAATGGATATTGTGCGCGGGTTGCCTGCCGATATCGGATTTTTAATTAGTAAAGGCGGCATTACCTCCAATGATGTCTTAAGTACAGGTCTTTCCTTGAGGTCAGCGCGGTTACTAGGTCAGATTATTGCCGGATGTTCTATAGTACGGACTGCCGGTGATCATCCCCTGTTTCCCGATTTACCCGTCGTTTTATTTCCTGGTAATGTGGGAGATGCCGACGCTTTAGCAACGACTTATATGCGGTTGAGTCAGGTCGAAGAGAAGTAAACACCGTAGGTGGAGTGGGCAGGGTTCCCGCTCTCTAGGGGGAAATTTTGCGGTTTTGGCTGACTAGGAATTAAATTGTGACAGCAGTCACAGATGAAAGGTAATTCCAGTCACCGGATCTGAAGGTTCAGGTTACGCCTCAAGCTGATTAGATTCACCGTTCCCCGCCATCAAGTTCACCATTTTTCAGGACTTACTTCAACAAATCTTCCAGAGGAATGCTTGATGATTACAACTTAATTCATCACATCTAACGAAATATGCAATTCTCCAACCAAGGTATCTCAGACGAAGCCGAGACTTCTGTCAAGAAGAAGAACTTGCTTCAAAAATTGACATCCCTGAAAATGACACCAGAGCAACTGCTAAATCAGTATGCCGCAGGAGAACGTAACTTTCGGGGACTTAATCTCAGTTACCAAATCCTCAGTAGAGTAGACCTAATGCGAGCCGATTTTACTGGCGCAAACCTCGACCACACTGTATTAGAAAGAGCCAACCTCACCAGAGTAAACTTCAGTAAGGCAAATTTATCTGGGGCAAACTTACGTAGAGCCGAGCTAATTTGGGCAAATTTGCAGGGAGCAAACCTGCGGGGGGCGAACCTGCGGGGGGCAGACTTGAGTGGAGCAGATTTAGGAGGGGCAGACCTGACGGGTGCAGACTTAGGGGGGGCAATATTGCCAGATGGCTCAATTCTTTTGACCAGTCAGCCTTCGAGTCTGCTACGTTTTTCCTCATGAGCGATCGCACATTTCCCGTTTTTCCTCCCCTGTTCGATAAATCCTAACTACCCAGGCAAAAATGTAACTCCTCGACAGTCCCGTCGCTCATAATGTACGATGTCGAGATTTACTGGTTTGCCGACAAGAGAGCCTATCCTTGAATGACTTCTGATTCTGCCCAACAAATACCCGTTCCAACTCCCCCAAGCGACCCACCAGTCGATTCTCAGCTCCAAGTCCGCTTAAAAACAGAAGGGGAGCGGCTACTCTTAATCTTGCCGCCGGAGGGAGAAAGCGAGAGCGCGAGCAATTGGTCTGACTTATGGCAGCAGCTAAAGCAGCGCCTCAATGCGGGTGAACGCTTTTGGCAAGCGCAGGCAACGGTGCATTTAATGGCACAAGACCGCTTGTTGGATGGGCAGAAGCTACAAGCAATTGCCGATGCCCTATCAGAAGTCGAGCTTCAGTTGGTGCGAGTTTATACCACTCGTAGGCAAACTGCGGTGGCGGCAGCAACAGCCGGTTATTCAGTAGAACAACAACCTCCGACATTTTCCCTGAATCAAACGCCCAAAGAACCCGTCTCATTACTAGTAGAACCTTTATATTTACAAATAACCGTGCGTTCAGGTGTTGAGATCCGGCATCCTGGCACTATTGTTGTATTAGGAGATATAAATCCAGGCGGCGAGGTAGTTGCTGATGGTGATATCTTCGTTTGGGGACGTTTACGCGGGGTTACTCATGCGGGTGCTAACGGCAATCGAAACTGCCGGATTATGGCACTGCAAATGGAACCAACCCAGCTTAGGATCGCGGAGGCGGTCGCCCGGGCACCCCAGACACCACCCGCTCAATTTTATCCTGAGGTGGCTTATGTGACGCCGGAAGGAATTCGCATCGCCAGAGCTACGGATTTTGCTAAGACCCACTTGTTATTGAATTCATGAGTCGCATTATTGTTATCACCTCCGGCAAAGGAGGGGTGGGTAAAACTACTGTTACTTCTAATTTAGGAATGGCGATCGCTCGTTTGGGTCGTCGAGTGGCGCTCGTGGATGCAGATTTCGGTCTGAGAAACTTAGACTTGCTGTTAGGGCTAGAAAATCGCGTCGTCTACACCGCCGTTGATGTCCTCGCGGGGCAATGTCGCTTAGAACAGGCGTTGGTGAAAGATAAGCGTCAAGAGGGCCTAGTCCTACTACCCGCCGCCCAAAGCCGCACTAAGGAGGCAGTAAGCCCCGATCAAATGAAAAAGCTCGTGGGGGCGCTAACCCAAAAATACGAGTACATTGTGATTGATAGTCCAGCAGGGATTGAAATGGGGTTTCAAAATGCGATCGCTGCCGCCCAGGAAGCCTTGATCGTCACAACCCCAGAAATTGCCGCTGTTCGAGATGCAGACCGAGTTGTCGGCTTACTAGAAGCCCAAGGCATCAAACGCATCCACCTGATTATCAACCGCTTGAAGCCAAAAATGGTGCAAGCCCAGCAAATGATGTCTGTCCAAGACGTTCAAGAACTGCTCGCCGTCCCTCTAATTGGCGTCATCCCCGACGATGAGCGCGTCATTGTCGCCAGCAATCGAGGCGAACCGCTCGTATTAGCCGAAAACGTCTCCCTTCCCGCCATGGCAATGAACAACATCGCACGGCGCTTAGAAGGGGAAAAAGTGCCATTTCTCGACTTAATGGCAGAACACGACAGCTTAATCAACCGCATCCGCCGCCTGTTCGGGGGTTAAGGTTTGAGTTTTGAGTTTGATTGCATCAAAATTACCCGATACTCAACCTTTCCCGACTCGTGTACGTGTATATTCACTACCCTTACAAGGCTTATGATTAGCGAACTTCTAGAACGACTTTTTCCCGGGACGGGAACCCGCAACAGTCGCGCGGAAGTCAAACGCCGCCTTCAGCTTGTCATTGCTCACGATCGCGCTGACCTTAGTCCTCAGATGATTGAGTCGATGCGGACGGAAATCCTGGAAGTCGTATCGCGTTACGTTGAAATTGATATCGAGGGATTGGAGTTTTCTCTGGAGAGCAACCAACGAGCAACGGCGCTAATTGCCAATCTCCCGATCCGTCGCGTCAAAGAGGAACCACCAGTGCCAACGGATGAACCATCAGCGGGTTCCACCGAATAGCGATCGCCCCAAGGGCTTCACTTAGCCCGATCACCGCTCAAAGTTAAAAACCATTTATTTGCCGAGGCAAAATATTTTGCCATCAAGATTTGCTGCTTAAATTTTAGGTATCACGGGTTGCAATCGTCACCAGAAAGTGCTTTACCGCACCTGTTCCTGGTGTTTCAGCAACCTCAGTTGCATTGTTAGAGGTGAAATGCCGGAACTGTTCCTTCCATTTCACTTCTGAGATACCTAGCTCTTCAAGATCTACCTTAATTGCAGCAAAAAATTCTATGGCAAGCTTTTTACTAAAAAACCGATATACTCGCCTCCTGGGGTCAACACTTCTCCTTCTAGGTACAGTGGCAATACCCTCACAAGCAACGACTCTCACCGGATTTACCACTACCGGGAATATGATGGCGGGAATGCAGATCACTGCCAGTTTCGTCGATGGTTCCTCCGAAAGCTCCATTTGGGGCGCGACAAACATCAACTCCGGCGGCGCTTTTGGTAGTGGTTGGTCTCTCACCGAGTCTGGCAATAGCTTCGATGCACCATGGACGTTTACAAACACAGGTCAAGCGATTACCTCATTAGTGATTGATGCAATTCCTGGCAACACCGTGTTTGACAATATCCCAGAGTATGAAATTACATTAGGTTCAGCCGATGGGTGGCCTTTTCAAACTTTATTGGGGCAAAGTCCAACCTCTAGCAATTACTCTGACATCATCGATATCTCCCAAGGAGACCTTTTTGGCAAGCTCTCATTGTATTGGACTGAAGGATTTACAGGATTAATGAGATTCCGTGCCGACACCGATAGTGGTAGTAGTCGTGACCCAGTTCGACCCAGAGATCCCGTCGCCAGAGATACCCCGCCCGTCGTCGATTTCGCTTTACCCACGATTTATGAAGGTCAATCAACATCGACCACACTATTCGCAACACAACAGGCTGAGAATGCCATCAGCTTCTTTCTCGACGGACGCAACCTTGGTACGGATTTTAGGCGTTCTGGAGTCCGAAGCGCCAGCACAGACCTGGGATTTTTTGCAGATAACGGAGAATATACTTATACCGCAACAGCGAGGGACGAGAACGGCAGATATAGTACCCCGGTTGCCCGGACACTTCAAGTCTTAAACGTTGCTCCCACACTCACGGATTTCAGAATTCCCCGGCGCGTCATTTACCAAGGTCAATCAGTCTCCGGCAGTTTGTATGCGACCGATCCAGGCGCTGATGCGGAAACGTTTTTTGTCAATGGTAACGAAGTGGGTACAGATCCGCAGACTTCCGGAACCCGTACAGTAGACGCGATGTTGGGTACCTTTACTGACGTGGGTTGGTACACTTTTACGGGTTTAGCACAAGATAAAGATGGTGATTATAGTAATCCCCTTACTAGATTAATTAGGGTCTTGAATGTTGCACCCGCGCTCACGAGTGTGACCCAAGACTTGACGGTTAAAATCGGCGAGTTTTTTGATTTTGTTGCCGACGCTACCGATCCAGGTATTAACGATGTGTTGACCTATGATTGGGATTTTAATATGGACGGTGTATTCGATGACTTCACAGGTGCAAGCGGCCAGTGGTCATTTACCGACTCCGGCAGCTATCAAGTTGGAGTACGAGTCTCTGATGGCAACGGTGGTTACGATTACTCGTACTTTAACGCTGAAATCGAGCCGGATTCGCGGGAAATCCCGATCTCGATTCCGATCCCTTCTCTGCCGATTCCCCTTCCCCTTCCCCAACCCGATTTAAGCTGTGGACCATCGCGTTAACAGGGTGGGAGTGTCCTCTTAAAACGAGAAAAAAAGCCCCAGAGGCGATCGCGTTGCCCTGCCATCAAGAGCGATCGCACTTTTTCCTTAAACACCCGGATTAGTTTAATGAAAAAAGAGTGGGATCAAGTCAAGCAATCAGACAGCAAATCAGCATCCGTTCAGTGGTACGCTGGAAAATGGCATTTCTAAATGTTAAGACGGTTTGACCGTATCTAAATTAAGTAGCTTCACATTCATAGGCGCAGCATGGTCACCACCACAGAAAAGACAAATACTGGCGTTATTACCAAAATCATCGGTCCCGTCATCGATGCTGAATTCTCTAACGGTAAAATGCCGCAGATTTACAATGCTTTGAAAATTCAAGGCACAAATCCAGCCGGACAGGAAGTTTCCGTTACCTGTGAAGTGCAGCAGCTCTTGGGCGATAACCAAGTCCGAGCCGTTGCCATGAGTTCTACTGACGGTCTAGTACGGGGCATGGAAGTTGTTGACACCGGTGCGGCAATTACTGTCCCCGTCGGCATGGCGACTTTGGGTCGGATTTTCAACGTGCTGGGTGAACCTGTAGACAATAAAGGACCCGTCAACAACGAGGACACCTTCCCAATTCACCGTCCCGCGCCTAAATTCACCGACCTGGAAACCAAGCCTTCGGTGTTTGAAACTGGGATTAAAGTGATTGACCTCCTGACCCCTTATCGACGCGGTGGCAAAATCGGTCTATTTGGCGGCGCAGGTGTGGGCAAGACTGTGATCATGATGGAGCTGATCAACAACATTGCGACCAATCACGGTGGTGTGTCGGTGTTCGGCGGTGTGGGTGAGCGTACCCGCGAAGGAAATGACCTCTACAACGAAATGATCGAGTCAGGGGTTATCAATAAAGACAACCTCAGCGAATCGAAGATTGCCCTAGTCTACGGTCAGATGAACGAGCCACCGGGAGCGAGAATGCGCGTCGGTCTTTCGGCACTAACGATGGCGGAGTACTTCCGGGATGTGAACAAGCAGGACGTGCTATTGTTCATCGACAACATCTTCCGGTTTGTGCAAGCAGGTTCGGAAGTATCAGCGCTACTCGGTCGGATGCCTTCAGCGGTGGGATATCAGCCGACTCTGGCAACCGATATGGGAGATTTGCAAGAGCGGATTACCTCAACTACAGAAGGTTCGATTACCTCAATTCAAGCGGTTTACGTGCCTGCGGATGACTTAACTGACCCAGCACCAGCCACAACCTTTGCTCACTTGGATGGAACAACGGTGTTGTCTCGTGGTTTGGCAGCGAAGGGGATTTATCCGGCGGTTGACCCATTGGATTCTACGTCTACGATGTTGCAACCGGCGATTGTGGGTGATAACCACTACACCACCGCTCGTGCCGTCCAAGCAACACTTCAACGGTACAAGGAACTTCAGGACATCATCGCAATTTTGGGATTGGATGAATTGTCGGAAGATGACCGCTTGACGGTGGCGCGGGCGCGGAAGCTGGAGCGCTTCTTGTCTCAGCCTTTCTTTGTGGCAGAAGTGTTTACAGGTTCTCCTGGGAAATATGTGAAGCTGGATGACACGCTCAAAGGCTTCAATATGATTCTTTCTGGGGAACTGGATGCGTTGCCAGAGCAGGCGTTCTACTTGGTGGGCGACATTAATGAAGCGATCGCTAAAGGCGACAAAATGAAGTCAGGCAGCTAGTCCCTTGTTGGGGGTTAGAGCGGTTCTCGTTTGTAAACACATAGACTCTGACCTCTCTCCTAAAAGGAGAGAGGTTATGAAAGGCTTAATCCCCTTGCCGCACTGGGCTTCGCCCTATTAGACTCAACCGCGAACCCCAATGGTTGTCCAATTTAGAACATAACCCCTAACAATTTTTACCATTGACAAATAACAATTAATAAGCTATGACCTTAACTGTTCGTGTAGTTGCTCCCGATAAAACGGTCTGGAATTCTGAGGCTGAGGAAGTAATTTTGCCTAGTACCACTGGTCAACTAGGTATATTAAGCGGTCACGCCCCCTTGTTATCGGCTTTGGATACCGGTGTGATGCGAGTTCGTCCTGGTAAAGACTGGGTGGCAATCGCCCTCATGGGTGGATTTGCGGAAATCGAAAACGACGAAGTAACGATTCTGGTTAACGGTGCTGAACGCGGCGACAAGATTGATAAAGAAGCGGCGCGTACCGCTTATACAGAAGCAGAAGCTCGTTTAACTCAAGTGCAAAACTCGGAAAATCGCCAAGAGAAAATTCAGGCGACGAGAAACTTAAAACGCGCCCGCGCTCGGTTTCAAGCTGCTGGTGGCATGATTTCAACCTAAAAAACAAAGGCAAAAGAGAAGAAAAAATGCTCTCTTTTGCCTTTTAGCTTTTAAAATTGCTAGTAATCAGGCGCTACCGGTAAAAGTCACTTCCGGAAACTTTGACTGCGCTTCGGACATGGGACGCCGCCGACCTTCTTCTTGCCAGTAGTTAATCACTTCGGTTGCTTTGTTAAGCAGCTCAACGCGATCGGTTTCTGCAATCCAGTGCTTGGCTTCTAACTCGTTTTTCAACTGTTCCCAGGCATCAGCACGCGGCCAGAAAAAGTAAGAGGTCAAAGGGCTAGTGCCTTTACCAACTACCTGATCCACCGCTAGTGCGACGTTCTCATCCAACCAGAGAACTTTTAAAATAAACTTTGACAATCACACCTCCACAGGATATCCCAAGATTCCTGCCATCACTGTACAATTTTTGATCTTAACACCTGTAGATATAGTGCGGATATCAGATTTTTAATAGTAAGCATGAGAGTTTCCCAGTGAGCGACCAACAATCAGAACCCTCCACGTCTAATAAAAATGCGATCGTTGTTTTCGATATTGATGGCGTCGTGCGCGATGTGGGCGGGTCTTATCGACGGGCGCTTGCTGATACGGTGGAGCAGTTCACAGAAGGCGCTTATCGACCCTCTGATGTAGAAATTGACCAACTAAAGTCTGAAGGGGTCTGGAACAACGACTGGGAGGGTTCTCAGGAACTAGTTTATCGGTACTTCGAGGCTCAGGGAAAGAAGCGATCGCAAATTGCCCTCAATTACGACACCCTCGTTGCCTTTTTCCAGTCCCGCTATCGGGGTACAGATGCGGAAAACTGGAATGGGTATATCTGCACCGAACCGTTACTGTTAGAACCCAGCTATTTAGAGAGTTTGACAGCAGCAAGGATTCCTTGGGGCTTTTTTAGTGGTGCGACGCGGGGTTCTGCAAGTTATATCCTGGAAAAACGCCTTGGTCTTCAGTCGCCTGTGTTGATTGCGATGGAAGATGCGCCTGGTAAACCTGATCCGACAGGCTTGTTGGCAACCCTTGAGCAGCTAGAAGGCGATAGCGCTGATACGCCAGTGATCTATGTGGGCGATACTGTAGCGGATATGTACACCGTTGAGAAGGCGAAAACACTTGCTCCAGGGCGGAGTTGGATTGGTGTGGGAGTTTTGCCGCCTCATGTGCAGGAGACTGCCGAACGCCGCGATGCCTATGAGAAACTGCTGAAGGATGCTGGTGCTGTGGTGGTTTTTGGGAATGTGCAGCAGTTAACTGTTGAGCAGATTCGGCAGTTGGTGAGTTAAGGCAACGATGATTTGCTCTGGTGTAAAGTCCTCACATCGGTTGCAAGTACGTGCAACACGATTTTAGGGTGATAAAGTGCTAATGGCGATTTAAGCAGGTGGACAACTTCCACAAATAAAGTATGCAACGAAGCATCTTGAGTGGCAGATAAAAGTAACCGCTCTGTGTACCAGCCCAACACTCCCATCAGCCATCCCGGTTCACTTCTACCAGCAGTTGTTAGAAAGCGCGAGTCTTGCCCCGTTGCCATCCCCCAGTGCAAGGAATTGCTTGTTGCTAAACTTTTTTGGAAACGTGAAGGCAGAAGCTTCCCTGCATTTAATGCCGGCTTGCTGTCTGAATTAGGAAGCAACCGGGAGGGGCGTTTTGACTGATTCAACCAGTCTCGGAGTACTAGAGCCGATAAAGCACTAACCGTCATCCCTTGGCCATAAACGGGGCACAAGGCGCAAACGGCATCTCCCAACGCCACAAAGCCTTGCGGTAACTTGACTTTTTCGTAGTGGCGCAGGCGGTTGGCAGTGGCGCGGTGGGCATAAATGGGCGATACAGGTGTAGCAAGTGCGATCGCTTCATAAAACTTTGGGCTAGGGAGAGTCTGGGCAAATGCCAAAAAGCCGTCATTGTCGAGGGGTGGAAAATCCCGCCCATAACCCCCAAGTGTGGCTATCCACTGCCCGCCCTCAATTCTCGCCAAATACCCTAAGCGCGTGCCATGAGGCGGCTCATGAGATATCAGCATTACTTTCCAGTCAGCCTCAAAACCCGGAGGCTCTTGATAGCGGCGCGTAGCATAGCCGAGGAAGGGATTGACAACGGTTTCTGGTGGTGGGGTAAAGCCTAAATTTTCGAGCCACTGGGGGGCATTGGAGCGCCTGCCACTGGCATCTACGACTAAGGAGGCTGGCAATTCATTCAAACCTTCACCGCTCAGGGGCTGCAAGCGGACTCCAGTAATGTGATTGCTAGATGCAAGTAGCCCTGTAACGCGGTGTGCTTCCACAAACCGCACGTTTGGGAAGTCCTTGAGCCGTCGTCGAATTGCCCACTCGATTAACGGACGAGAGCAAGTCACGGAAACGATGTCAGAGGCGGCTGAGGCGTTGTTGCTCCATTCTCCTCGTGAAAAATTATGAAATTCCCTTGGCCAATCGATGGTAAGTGCCCCAGCGGCATTCAAGTCAGCGCTGATGCCTGGGAAAAGCGATTCTAGTATCCTGTAACCTTTGGTAAATAAAACGTGAGGCTGCACCGATTGCGGGACGCCTTTACGGGCTGTAGGCTGAAGAGGTAGTTCGTCAGTGTCAACGATTGTAACGAAAGTATTGCGATCGGCAAGAATGCGAGCCGCAAGTAGTCCAGCAATACTGCCGCCGACTACAACAGCATCTTGGTCTTCAGTTACCATCGGAGAAAACCTTCTTAGTTAAAAGAGAAACGTTTATGGCAGAGTATCAAAAAATAGAGTACCGCATTGGGAAAGATGGCAAAATCATCGAAACTGTGATCAATGCCTCTGGAGCAAGTTGCACCGATACTACTTCGGGAATTGAACGGGCACTCGGGGAAGTTTCTTCTCAAGAGCTATTGCCAGAATATTATGAAACAGAAGAAATAACAACACAAGAAGATATTTCTATCAACCCGACGTAGAAAGGGTAGTCATGATTGATCGTCTCAGTGTACCAGTACCGAGCTTAAATAGCCTCCTGATTTTAGGAGGTCTTTTTTTAGTGTTAGTTTATATTGATTCGCGGTTAAAAATTGCTCGACTGCCTCTTGAATTAAGAGAGGAAGAGGAAAGCCCAGGAGAGAATTCTACTTCAAAAATGTTATTAGAAATAGAATCTCTGCGGACTGAGTGCCTACAACTACGGGAAGCACTGCAACAACAGAGAATTGAATTAACAACCGAGTTTCAGCACTCAACCTTCCAGCAATTGCAGACTTTACTAACTAACCATCCTACTGTTCAAAAACTAGTAGAATTAAAACCCGATCTGCCTGCAAAAAATCTAATCTCGCTTTTTATCTCTTTAGATAATCTGATCGAGAGTTGGGGTTATGAATCAATTGGTAAAGTGTGGGAGAAAGTAGCATATAATCCTCAGCTACATCAACCTGATACGGGTGATATTGAGGTCGGGGAGTTAGTTTATATCCGGTTTGTGGGATATCGAAAAGGCGATCGCATTCTTGCTCCAGCAAAAGTCAGCCGTATCTTGCCGACAGGCATGAAAAATTAAAAATGGATCTAATATTAATTTTATAGTGAGTATGACAGTTATTGCGATCGATTTTGGAACCAGCAACACCGTTGTTTGCACTCAAGATCCTGTAACACTTGAACCTCGAACACTTAAGTTTAACCAGATTTCCCGTCAATTTGAAACAATGTCGGGTCAAGTTAGCGTTGTGCCAAGTTTGGTATTTGTCCGAGGTACAGATCAATTAGTATACGGGGAAGAAGTGCGATTGCAACGTCTGGGCTTTGCTCAACCAGAACGATTATTTCAAGGCTTTAAGCGTGATTTAGTTGCAGATTATCGACCTCCAGCACTTCAAATAGATGGTCGATATTATACCGCTGAATCTGTCTCGGAATTATTTATTAAGCAAATTTGGCAACAGCTATCGACAATGCAGTTGCAACCTCAGCGAGTAGTTTTTACTGTGCCTGTAGGAGCTTTTGAGTTATATCTAGATTGGTTCCGAGACTTGGCTCAAAAAATCGCCTTGCCGGATATTCAATTAATAGATGAATCTACCGCAGCGGCTTTAGGATACGCTGTACAGCGACCAGGCACTACAGTTTTAGTTGTTGATTTTGGTGGTGGAACATTAGATTTAAGTCTAATTCGTACCAGTGCTCCCCCCCCCAGTCCCCCCTTACTAAGGGAGGGAGTAATTTCCGCCCACCCTACTCCGGGAAGGTTAGAGGGAGTTAAGGCTGAG
>CADCTM010000256.1:0-446 GCA_902805485.1 uncultured Coleofasciculus sp.
GATTAAAAGCAAACGAGCCTCCGGCTTGTTTTACTGAAACTCCTTTGCTATTGAGATAAACATCTGCTTTTTTTCTAGAATCCGTAGTTAAAATTCCTGATATGTCATCTATAGATTCTGCTGGCCAATATCCTGGTCGATTATTTAATGGTATTCCTATTTCTACAAGTTGACCAATGTGCGTAAGACTTATACTTCCCATATTTGAGAAGAGAAATTCACATATCGCTTTTTCATTACCCGCCACACTTGCGCCTCCTAAAGGTGGTTGACGATTTTTTCAAGGAGTACCTAAAACTCCAATCCGTTTTAGTCGCTTCAGCAGCAGCCAATACTTCTTCGTCACTTTTTCGTCCGACTTTTTTCACAATGAATCAACAACGAGTCATCACTAATTAGCCACCCTTCAAAAAGAAGGGTATTTTCGATAGCGTTGTGAAAGACAA
>CADCTM010000256.1:456-3521 GCA_902805485.1 uncultured Coleofasciculus sp.
GGTTTTAGAGTATAGGCAAGTCTGCTGAAGATGTCTTTCACAACGCTATCAAAAATAACTTTCTCATAAGAATCACCACGGTTATATCCCGTCATAAAAATTACTCTAGTGAATAATTCACCCTTCTTTTTGAAGGGTATTTTTGATAGCGTTGTGAAAGACATCTTCAGCAGACTTGCCTATACTCTAAAACCCCAAATCCGCCTTACCCAATTCAGCAGCAGCAAAGACTTCCTGATCCGATGCCTCATCCCAAGCAGTATCCCCAACCTCAGCATAAAACTTTTGATCATAAGGACGAGTCCGCACTACTACTGGCATCGGCACCGCATGACCTAATATTAAAGCTTGTTGTTTAGAGTCCAACTTTGCCAAAACCGATCGCAAACTTTGTCCCCCAGAAACCCCCGTAAAGATTGCCTCAATATCTTTGTCATCATTCAACAACGCCGTAATTCGAGTGCCGATTTGAGACATCACCTCATTATCAATTCCCGAAGGACGTTGATCTACTACGAGTAAAGTCACAAAATATTTACGCATCTCACGGGCGATAATGCCAAAAATCGTTTGCCGTACTGTTGCCGGATCAAGAAAACGATGCGCTTCTTCAATCGTAATCACCAGAGGACGAGGGCGATCGTTGGGATTTTTCGATTGCAAGAATGTCTCCGCTTTCCGCACATAACTGCCATGAATTCGGCGCGTCATCACATTCGTTGCCAACATATAAGAAAGCATATTCGATTGCGAACCGAACTCTACAACAACGTGCTTACCTGCCTCTAAGGATTGCAAAATCTGATCCACATAATTATGAGGACAAGCACTTCGCATATATTTCAATTCATCCAATCGCAACAATTTACGCTGCAATGCCATAATTGAGGATTTGTTGCCTCGCTTTTCATCACAAAACATTTGGATTTCCTCATTCGTCATGTTGAGCAACTGAGTAATCCAAGATTTGCCAAATTCGTTGCGGAGAATAATCGCATTCTCCAAACTTGCCTCAGAAAGATTTAACTCTTGACGCACCAGCATGATATCTTCAACTTCAATCTGGTCGTAGCTGAGAAACAGTTCATGAGCGTCCCGGATACCTCGGCGCTTGGTTGATTCTGGGTCGAGGGTGTAAACTTGCACTTGGCTAGGGAATAGCTGCCGCAAACCTTTAACCGTGCTGAATTGTTTGCCTTCAGAAACCGCTTCCCAACCATATTCCGAGTGCATATCAAAAATTAGGTTTACTGCCGCTTGTTTGCGGATAATTCCTGATAGCAGCAAGCGGGTAAGAAAGGATTTCCCTGTGCCAGATTTCCCAAAAACGCCGTTACTGCGTTCGATGAAGCGGTCAAGATCAATGCACACCGGAACGTCCATGTCAAGGGGTTGACCGATGGCAAAATTACGCCGAGTGGGGTCATCTTCCCAACCAAAAACCGCCCGAAAATCGCGATCGCTAGCGTCGTAAACTTGAGAGAAGTGGCTAGGGATAGTCTTAACTGGCAGCAACTCCATCGATTCACTGCTTTGTGCCTGAAAGGAGCCAAGATTACCGTTCCCATTTAGGGTAACTCCTGTCCGGGGAAAGCCTTCCTCTTGGGGTGTAAACATCAGCATCGGAGTGAGATTAACCGTCCCAAACGTGCCACTACCTGCGAGAACTTCCCGTAAAAAGTCGTCGTCAGGACTCGGAGGATTGGCAATAATCCGTTGTGTGGAGGTTCCCAAGGATACATCTGTCAGCATACAGAAAAAGCGCGATCGCATTCCCTGTACGACCAAAAACTTGCCAACTCTCATATCTTCCACCGAGACATCGGGGTGCAATCGCACTTCTAATCCGGCGGAGAGAGAGCCTTGAATTACTGAGCCTAATGGTTTATCTAAATCCATGACGGCAATTCTAACTTAGTCAGCGTATCTTATGTTCAATTATTGTTGATATAGTTTTTCAGTCAGTTTGCTTTTTGGAGGGATGTATTCTGGAAATACTCGCTCAAGTTTCAGAAGAGATTGAAGGGACTTGTCAATATTATGTGATTGGGATGGCACACTTATGACAAACTTAGGCGTAATTATTGATTAACAAGATGAAACTGAAGCAATGACTGTTAATATTGATGATTCCGACGATACTCTAGCTGGTAAGATTATTCATCTGCGTCAGGGTGTGGATTTACAGGTTAGTCATTGTTCGGGAAAGAGTCCCGCTATCGTCTTTCTGCATGGGGGAATGGGCAACCGCTTGAATTTGCGATCGCAATATGAGTTTTTCCACGCCCAAGGAAGGGAAGTTTTAGCTTACGATTTAGCCGGACATGGACAGTCTAGCCCTTACAAAGGCTACTCCCTCGGACGACATCGACGGGACTTAACGCGGTTGTTAGCTCATTTCCAAATCTCAGAACCAGTATTATGTTGTCATAGTTATGGTGTTCCTATTGGTTTAGAGTGGATACGAAGACAACCAGCTAGTGCCTTAATAGCGATTGCCGGTGGTACTCACGACCTCGCCCCGTGGTGGGAAGTGCCGAGTATGAAGTTCCTCGCTTGGGGTGGCAGACACTTCTATCGCTTACCCTGTGTACAGCAACTCACTAATTATTTGTCAACAAATCAGCGCAATGAAGTAATGGAGAGATTTTTTTTTGAATGTCCAGTTCCCACGGAACCTGATCCTTATCAAGCTTTGGAAATCTTTTGGAGTTATAACTTTTTTAGGCGTCAAACGAGACCGATAAATTCAAACCTTCCTGTTTTGGTCGTTAGTGGTGGCAAAGATTCAATGTTCCCCGACAAAATGGGAGAAGAGTTGGCAGGTTGTTTTCCGTTGGGTCAACATTTACACTTGCCCGAAGCGGGACATTTAGTGATGGCAGAGTATCCCGATATCATTAATAATGCGATCGCGACATTGCTTGAGGAGGTTAGATATAACTAAGGCAGGGAGGCGACGAACTTGCTATTAATTTGCAAGAGTTGTTAAATTGTTTATTTGGACAAAATAAGTAACCTTTAAAGAGAACGAAGAGCCGGGACAAGTTGAATCCAAAAACTAG
>CADCTM010000257.1 GCA_902805485.1 uncultured Coleofasciculus sp.
ACCAAAAGACGGATTGATTGCACATCTTTAAGAGAAAACGTTTGTAAATCTATCGGTCCTTTGCGGGTAGGCTTTCCCCAAGTTAAATCAGTACTTTTTTGCCCCAGGACGGAATATATATCATACTTCGCCCGTTCAAATTCTCCTGCCCAATTGCGATAAGCTTCTATTTTTTGATATTCATTCCAACCTGACCATGCTAGCCAGAAAAAAGCAAATAATAAAGGTAGCCAGAGTAAACCACGTTCCATAATTAAATTTAAAGAATTCCTCTAAGTTCTAATATAAACCCAGGCAATACATCTTCTCCTGATAAACTAGTAGGAGATTGCACAATCTCCACATCCTGCCCTTGACGATAAATTCCTACTCTTTGAGCTTTTTTATCAAGTAACCATCCTAAACTCGCTCCATTATCCAGATACTCCTGCATCTTTTCTTGCGTGGTTTTCAAAGAATCAGTAGGAGAACGGAACTCAACGACAAAATCAGGACAAATCGGCGCAAATTTTCCTTGTTGTTCAGGAGTTAAAGCATTCCATCTTTCAATCTTTATCCAAGAAGCATCAGGAGAACGATCTGCACCATTTGGTAGTTTAAAACCAGTGGAAGAGTCGAAAGCAATTCCCAGTTCATTCGTATCCGCCCAGTTGAACAACCTTTGAGTTATTCTACCGTTACGATTTCCCGTGTCGCTGCCAGTTGGCGGCATAATTATTAATTCTCCCTTGGCTGTGCGCTCGAATCTGTAATCGCGGTTTTTCTGACAAAGCTCAAAAAATTGTTCGTCAGTTAAATCAATAGTCAATTCGAGAGTAGGAGGCAAATGGATTGCAGCCACGTCCATAGATTTAGCTCAACAGAGGCTTAATACTGCCTAGTTTATTAGATTGTGCGAATTTCTAGGGGCTTTGTAGAAAAAGCGATCGCTCAATCCTAAAAATCCGTAACAACCAGACTCTCCCCGACTCCGCCACGAGACGTATAAGCTATCGTAGTGATACAAACTGGCGCGACGGACGGGTTGCCATGAGAAAGTTTTTAATTGTGTGTTTGTTTGTCTTTGGGATAGGTTTTGCCCTGTTCAACTTTAAAGGTTTAGCAAACCAGGGAGAATTTAACTCAATTGTGCTGGATTTTCGGGAAGATATTCCAGCAGCAGAAATTGACAAAGAAGTAAATTTGCTCTACAGCAAGTACAATCTTGCACCAAGGTTAAATAGCGAATTTTCCCAAGTTGACAATGTATATATCGCAAAAGGCGATCGCAAAACCATTGCTCAACTAAAAAAAGCAGGCGTCGGCAAATTCACAGAATTTATCGAACCCAACTACATCTACAACACCTTCGAGGTTCCCAATGACCCCGACTACGGCAAACAATGGAACCTGCGAAGCATTAATATAGAATCCGCTTGGGATGAAACCAAAGGCAGCGGCGTCACCGTCGCCGTAATCGATACTGGCATCAGCCCCATCCCCGATTTAAAAGATACCAAATTTGTCAAAGGCTACGACTTCGTTAACGACAAAATCGAAGCATACGATGATGCGGGACACGGAACCCACGTCGCCGGGACAATTGCCCAATCCACCAATAATAACTATGGTGTCGCCGGAATTGCCTACGAAGCCAGCTTGATGCCCTTAAAAGTATTAGGCGCATCCGGTGGCGGTACAGTTGCCGATATTGCCGAAGCAATCCGCTATGCCGCCGACAACCAAGCAGATGTGATTAATATGAGCTTAGGGGGCGCGGGTGAAAGCCAACTCCTGGAAGACGCGATCAATTATGCCCACTCCAAAGGCGTCCTCATCATCGCTGCCGCCGGAAATTCCAACCAAAACTCCGCCTCCTACCCAGCGCGTTATCCCCACGTTGTAGGCGTTGCTGCACTAGACTCAGTGGGTATTAAAGCACCCTACTCTAACTTCGGTGCTGGTGTAGACATTGCCGCCCCCGGTGGTAGTGAAGCGGGTAAGATTTTGCAAGAAACCATCAACCCAGAAACCGGAGAAAGCATCTTTGAAGGATATCAAGGCACCAGCATGGCAGCACCTCACGTTGCCGGAGTTGCCGCGTTAGTAAAAGCAGCAGGTATTAAAGAACCAGATGAAATCCTGAATGTTTTAAAACAATCCTCACGAGCCGTAAAAGAAGACCCCCTCAACCATTTTGGTGCAGGTCATCTCGACGCCGCCGCCGCCGTTAAACTAGCCGTGCGTGGTCAAATTACCTTCCGTGACTTCTTCCGGTGGTTACGCGACAACGGTTATCTCAATCCCCGCTTCTGGGTTGATGGCGGCACAATTATGTTACTGCCAAAAATTGGCATGGTAATCGGTTCATACCTGCTTGCCTTTATACTGCGAAATTACTTCCCCTTTGCTTGGAGTTGGTCGCTTTTGGGTGGGTTAACGGCAGGAAGTTCTGGCTTATTTTTCCTGCGGGGATTATATATCTTTGACCTGCCGCAATGGCCATTTCGAGTGATGGGCAGTTCAATTCCCGAATTAGGCAATACGATTCAAGGAAGCAGTGCCTTAAACCCAATATTTGCCAGCGTACTGATTCCCTTTATCTTGGTGGCGTTATTTTTAGGTCACAAGCAATGGAAATGGATGGCAATTGGTTCAGCACTTGGCGTTGCCAGTTGTTTGGCGGTGAGTGCGGTAGTCTCACCCAGCGTCATGTGGTTGGGTAGTGGCGTTGTGGCGCAGGGGTATCTTGTGGTTAATGCCCTACTCTGCTTCGGACTTGCTTATTTAGCCTCAAAAGGAGAGGAGCGTACAGCATGAGTATTAAAGTCAAAGGTGTGATCGAACGTAAAGGCTTCGGACCTGGTACTTGGGCGCTGGTTACGGAAGGAGGCGAAACTTATGAACTTAAGGATGCGCCGTCGGAGTTAAAGAAAGCGGACTTGAAGGTGACAGTTAAAGGTGAAGTCCGGGACGATGTGATGACCTTTGCGATGATTGGTCCCGTGCTGGAAGTGAAGTCCTTTGAGGTGGTGGAGTAAGTTAACTCACATCTTGCACTCTGATGTTCTCAATTGTCGTTGACCCCCCTCAATCCCCACAGGAATCAGGGGGGAAGTGAATTTCCGCCTCTTGTTCCCCCCGATGCTTTGGGAGGTTAGGGGGTGGTGCAAGATCTAAGTTAAGAGACTTCGGGCGTGTCGCTTTCCCTGGAGATATCCGCACAGGCTCTGTTTGTAAACCCAGAGAGCCGCCCCAGCCCCCGCAGGGAGTATATAAATTCAAAGTCCCCCACGTGGGATTTTAGGAGGTCTACGGGGAAAGCCAACGTCAGGCAGATCAATCACTTCAACCCACAAAAAAAATCCCCAGCTCAAACCGGTGAGCCGGGGAATGTCAATCAGGGTGCATCTACCATTCCACTCTTCTTTCTAAAGCAATATCAATCCGGATAAATACCAAGCAAATGAGGGACTTAACTAAGAAATAGCTTTACTATTTCTAGTTAAGTCCCTCAGTG
>CADCTM010000258.1 GCA_902805485.1 uncultured Coleofasciculus sp.
GAGTTGTTTAAGGACTTGCGCTTCTCGCTCAAATAGCCTGAATTCATCCCACTGCATCTGAGGGTTAAACGCTAGCAATTTAACGATAACTAATTGGGCAGGTAATGTCCCGATGTCTACAGCAAGCCAAGTTTGACGCCCAGCATTATTGCCTAATTGTTGCTGAAGTTGATAGCGAGCGTGTAAAACCTTTTCTGCTTGCAGCATCAAACCAGAGCCTTGCAAAAGTCTAGATTACGGTATTAACTATCTCTCGCTTGTTTGCTACTTATGCAAGTCGTTTATTCTTTTAAAAGTGCGTAGGCGCAGCTCGCCCCAAGCATCGCCTTTTTGGGAAGTCAAGACAGGGGAAAGACTCTTATAATTGGCGTCGCAACGGGTGAGTCATCCCCTAAAACTAAAAGCCGCCTGAAATTAAATTCCAGGCGACTGGTTGAGCTAATGCAATATGTCAGCTATAAAAAAGGTGGATACCATTTGGTTCCACCTAGTTAACAGAGACTCGACTTGCACTCTTGATGTGACCATTTTGTGAAAAACGTTCTGCCAGAATTTGCTGATAAACCGCTTCATAACCAGCAGTCATTTTCTGCACGCTAAAGTGCTTAGATACATGCTCGCGGCAATCGTTACGGTTCAATTGAGCAACTTGATCAATCGCTTCGACAAACTCATCCACGTTATTACATAAAAAGCCTGTTTTGCCGTGGGCAATCACTTCGGTTGTCGAACCGAGTGCCATTGCAATCACAGGCGTCCCTGCTGCCATAGACTCAATCATTACTAATCCAAAAGGTTCGCGCCAGGTAATGGGGAACAAAGTAGCGACAGCTCCTCCAATTAACGCACTCTTTTGCTCGTGATCCGCCTCGCCCAAATATTCAATTTGCTTGCCATCAATATGAGGCTTGATTTGTTGCTCGTAATAGTCCACATCGACAACATCCACCTTGCCTGCCATCTTCAAGCGCCAACCAGAGCGTTTAGCAATTTCTATTGCCAAATGTGTTCCTTTCTCCGGGGATATTCTCCCTAAAAACGCTAAGTAAGGGGGATCTTGTGGTTCTGGGTAAAAGTCGTAAGTGCTTAGATCGATGCCGTTATAGACTGTAGCGACGCAGTTTAAGTTTAATCTTGGCTCCCGCTGGGCATCGGAGATACTGACGTAAGGTTGACGACGAGCGTGGGTAAACATTTTCTCGTTGTCGGGGGTAAAAATCCCATGAAGCGTATGGACGGTAGGGGTTTTCACCAAATTTCCATAAGGCAAAGCCACACAGCCCATATGGGAGTGAATAATGTCAAACTCCGAAGCTTGCTCATAAACCCGACTCATTTGCAGCATTTCATAGATGCCGTATTCTCTAACATTAGAGTCGAGGCGCAAAGCTTGGGGGTGAACAGACTCTAGTTTTGCAAGACTAATTGAATCTCCAGAGGCAAATAAAGTCACTTCATGTCCGCGTCGAACCAGTTCATCTGTCAGCAAACCGACAACTAGTTCAATGCCTCCGTAAGCCGGGGGTGGTACTCGCTCCCATAAAGGCGCAACTTGAGCAATCCGCATAACCTAGACCTCCTGTGAAATCCAAAAAAATATAGACCGAAACATGAGCTACCTAGGTATTATTTACTAGTCTGGATGATTGAGAATCATCACTAAGGAGGAATTTTTTGGAAAAAGAATTTATAATGTTAAAGATTTTTTAGCAATCGGGTTCTTCCACGCCTCCTGAAAGTCCTGGCGACTTTAGTCGTCGAGTATTCTGAATAAGCGAACCACCTCCCAAGCCTAGGGGTGGTTTTATTGTGAGAGGATTGAGGCAGCGAGTTGAGTTGACAAGATTTAATGTCGGAAAATCGTAGACTAGATGCCTTCTCGTTAGCCGCCTTACTAGTGTCCGCTCATTATGGCTTAGGGTTTCTCCTCGGCACGGCGGAAAAATCTTTAACTATCGGCATAGCGGGGAGTTTATACGCCGTCTGCCTTGGCTTAGGCACGCTGGCTCTTTTAGGATTGGCAAAATTTTATTGGACAAACATTGAGCAAATTTGGACATTACTCGGAAACCGCTACGGCAGCCAAGTAAAATTCCTCATAGGCTTTATGTCATGGTCGTCATTAATTGGTATTGAAGCTGTGCAGATGATTTCTGGCGCCTTCATCCTCAAAGTTTTGGGCATACCTATTTTGCCCAGCATGATCACGTTAGCAATCTTATTTACGATTGTTTCCTTATTACCCGTAGAAAAAGCCGGCTTTCTATTTCGGGGGTTATTGCTACTAAATTTTTTGGGTTTGCTTTACACCCTGTGGATGTTGCATGGTTTCCCGGACTATTTGCGATCGCCTTTTGAATTTATCCCCTCCCTTTCCCAAATCGCTCCCCCCAAGCTACTCGGTATCTCTTTATCTACAATTGCCCTGGTTTTGATTGATATGAAATATCAGCAATTTGTTGTCCAGGCAAAAGATGTAAAAAGCCTGTATCAAGGCTGTCTCTTAGCGGCAATTTTGTTGCTATTGCTTGCCTTTTTGCCCAGTGCTGTTTTAGTTGCTGCCCAAAATGCTGAGATTTTGCCCATTGGCATTGATGGAAAAGAAACACTACCTTTTATCCTTTTGTGGATTGGCGGTGGCGCTGATCAGCCTTTGGGAATTATCCTAATTATATCTTTATTAGTTCCCGCGTTGGGTGTAGGCAGCAGCATCTTGCGAGTGCAGACTAAGACTGTTTTAGACTTCAAATTTTTTCCGATATCTAACGTTAATCGGCTGATTGTTACTGTTGTCAATATCCTTTTAGCTTTAGCCGTTGCCCTGAGAGGTGGCGAAATAATTAACCTGATTGTGTCGTTTTATGCTGCCTATGTCGCCGCCGTAGTTGTTCCTTTTGCTGCCTACATTCTCGCTCAAACAGAGCGCTATACCTTCTCTAACTTAAGTGTAAGGTTGTCTCTAATCATGAGCAGTTTTTCGGCAATTTCTGTCTTATTTTTAACGTTATTCAACCCAACTTTCATCCTTTTTGATAGTGCGGAATTGAATATTATGGGAATAGGAATTGGGTTTGGAATTTTAGGCTTGTTGCTCGGTCAAGTTATCGAGAAATATTTTCCAATTTCCAAAGTTGAGGAAGTTTAAGCGATTCATAAGGGCACGATATTATCGTGCCCCTACCCTATATTTTATTAAGCGTCATCAAGTGCCGTAATTCCGGGAAGTTCCTTGCCTTCTAGTAACTCCAAACTTGCCCCACCACCTGTAGAAATGTGGCTCATTTGTTCGGCAACACCGACTTTTTCCACCGCCGCAACCGAGTCGCCACCGCCGATAATTGTGGTTGCACCTTTGGTTGTAAGTTCAGCCATTGTATGAGCAATTGCTTCTGTTCCCGCAGCAAACTTATCAAACTCAAACACTCCCATCGGACCATTCCAAATCACTGTCTGACAATCAGACAAGGCATCTTGGAACACCTTCACCGAGTCAGGACCAATATCCAAACCCATCCAACCATCGGGAATTGCTTCAATACTAACGGTTCGAGAATCCGCATCCGGTGCAAAATTATCTGCTACGACCACATCAGTTGGCAATAATAAAGCAACACCGCGCTCTTTTGCCTTGGCTTCCAAAGATTTCGCCAGTTCCAGCTTATCTTCTTCCACTAAGGATTTACCCACACTCAAGCCACGGGCTTTGTAGAAGGTAAAAATCATCCCGCCGCCAATTAAGAGCTTATCTACCTTATCCAGTAGCGTTTCAATCACGCCAATTTTACTGGAAACCTTAGAACCACCAATAATCGCCGCGAGGGGCTTTTTGGGCTGTTCAATAGCGCTTTGCAGATACTGGAGTTCTTTCTCAATCAAGTATCCAGCAACAGAAGGCTTCAGGTAATGGGTGACGCCTTCTGTAGAAGCATGGGCGCGGTGGGCTGTGCCAAAGGCATCATTAACATAAACATCAGCAAGGGCAGCTAATTGTTTGGTAAATTCTGGGTCGTTTTTTTCTTCACCAGCGTGGAAGCGGAGATTTTCTAGTAGCGCTACTTGACCATTTTCCAAAGCGTCAACTTGAGCCTTAACTTCATCCCCAACGCAATCGTTACACATGGTAACAGTCTGACCCAGCAGTTCTGAGAGACGATTCGCGATCGGTGTTAGGCGCAAGCTTTCTTTGACTTGGGCTTTGGGACGCCCTAGGTGGCTGCAAAGCACAACTTTTGCGTTCTTTTTAATTAAATCTTGGATCGTCGGTAAAGCGGCACGGATGCGTGTATCGTCGGTAATTGTGCCGTTGTCATCTAAGGGCACATTCAAGTCGGCTCGCACTAATACCCGTTTTCCAGCTAAATCTGACTCTGATAAATCCGCTACGCTTTTTTTTGTCACAGTGATAATCTCCTAATTGCTTCTACCTGATGCTCTCGGCTCTAGAAAGGAGCGGGTCAGCGAGCTATTTGCTCGATAAGTTACCCAGAGGATTTACGTCGTTTAGATCAACCGCATCCTCAAGGCAAAGAATACTCGTTTTTAAGACCGTTCACATTTTACAGAAATTCAGGTACCCGAATCCTAAGTTATTACTCAGTAGTCATTAGCTTTCAAAAATTCGTAGGATTGCCTGAATTACCCTTTTAGTCCTTGCCTTGGGGACGAGAGTTTTTGGATTGGGGACTTCAGCCCCTAAAGCATTCGTGCCAGAAGTCAAATGTTTAATGACCCAGGCTGCTCGGTGATATTATGAGGATAGGTTAGCTAAAATGGTCGCCAAAACAACAAATACAAGAATTTTTGGTGCGAGTGTAAACGGACTCCGATTCTTGGAGATGGGTTTAAATGTTTAAGACTGTGTTATTTCCCGTTGACCAAAGCCGAGAAGCCCACGAAGCGGCTCAAGTTGTTGCTAATGTGGTGCAAAAGTACGGTAGTCGCCTATTTCTGCTATCGGTGCTAGAAGAAGCTGCTCCCGAAGCTACTGAACCAACCCCGGAAACGGAGCCGATGATGTCACCTGAGGCGGTTGCGGAACTCCTTAAAAATGCCCAAGCTTTATTTGTCCAGCAAGGTATTAATGCTGAAACGATTACTCGTGCAGGTATGCCGGCATTTACAATCTGTGATGTTGCTGACGAAATTGGGGCAGATTTGATTGTTATGGGTTGCCGAGGTTTGGGACTAACTGAAGAGGGTGCAACCGAGAGTGTAACTAATCGAGTGATTAATTTGTCGCCTTGCCCCGTTTTAATCGTTCCGTAAGTGGTTACTGGTTATTGGTGATAGACGTTACTGCTAAACAACAAACATACGAATGACCAATGACTAAGGACGATTGACAAATGACAATCCAGTGGTATCCCGGTCACATTGCCAAAGCCGAGCGGGAACTTAAAGAACAGCTAAAACGAGTAGATGTTGTGCTGGAGGTGCGCGATGCTCGGATTCCCCTCTCTACTCATCATCCTCAGACGGAGCAGTGGGTAGCGGGTAAAACCAGGGTATTGGTGCTTAATCGAGTCGATATGATTACGCCGCAGGTTCGACAGCGTTGGGCTGCTTGGTTTCGTGAGCAGGGACAAACGCCTTATTTTACCAATGCTCAAGATGGTAAAGGTGTCCGTGATGTCGCACAGGCGGCACAGGAAGCTGGGGTTGGTATCAATCTACGACGGCGCGATCGCGGAATGCAACCTCGCCCAGTTCGAGCTGTAGCCATTGGATTTCCAAATGTCGGGAAATCAGCACTAATTAACAGACTTTTGGGACGCCGCGTCGTGGAAAGCGCCCGTCGTGCGGGTGTAACACGCCAGCTCCGTTGGGTACGCATTTCTGAGGAAATTGAACTTTTAGACGCTCCAGGCGTCATTCCCGTTAAGCTGAACAACCAAGGAAAAGCCCTCAAGTTAGCAATTTGTGACGATATTGGGGAGGCGTCTTACGATAATCAACGGGTAGCGGTTGCCTTGATTGAATTACTCAATGAGTTGGAGGAGTCCGCCGAGTTTGGTCTTTTCCCTCAGTCTCCTTTAAAGACGCGCTACGAAATTGACCCAGCATCCTTGAGCGGTGATGACTATCTGCACACACTAGCTGCTCATCGTCATCAAGGAGACGTCGAGCGCACCGCCCGCCATATGTTAAATGATTTTCGGAAGGGGTTGTTTGGTCCAGTGCCTCTAGAACTGCCACCACTGCAATTGCTATAAAGGCTCAAAAATTTATTAAGTATTACGAAGGACTATGAGGGGTCTCACCCCTCGCCAGCTATACTAAGGTTTAGTAGATGCACCCTGATAACGCGCCCATTCTGGGCGTTTTTTATTGAAAACTACTTTTTGTGTGAATCTAGCGACTAAATAAATTCAGCAAATAAGCGTAAACAACTTAAGACATATGGCTGAGGCAATAACTTATGGAGAAAGCAGAAAATTAACACAGAGCACCGAAACAATATATCAGGGCTTACGCACGAACTCGATTCTGTTGGAGACAAAATTAACCTTTAACTCTAGCGCTAGTGTATCGTTAAAAATTGCGTAAGCCCTGTTTACCTAAACAGCCGAAAGCTTTATTGGGAGTGTAACCCAGAAGCCGCATCCCCAGAATCTGGGTAAGATTAACCCTTTACTCAGTAACGAGAGGAAATGAACTCATAGTGTAAGCTCCCGAACGGAAAACTTTCTCGCGCCGCGAGCAAAACACAATTTTTAGTTATAGTCAATAAAATCAGCAATTACGGGTTTTAACTCAAAATACCAGAGTTTTATGGTTCCTTTCGACGCAAATATTTGCGAAAATGGACTGAAGCTTGTCAGCGCTATCGCTCTTGAAAGCCCAATTGCAGACATTTTAAACTTAACACACTCACTACATAACACTAGCTGGCGGTAAAATTGATTAGCTATTGAGCCGGATTGTGTTGACAAAAGGGTGAAGCTAAAAGTTGGACTATATTTAGGAGTTTTTGTAAAAAAATTAGACCGACACCAATCACCCTCTGATTGAGAACCTTTGGTATCTTCCAAAGAAAGCTCCTCAAAGGAGCGCTATTTGTTAAAAACCTTACAATTATCCTACTTAAACAATGGTCAGCAAGATAGCGACTTTTAGACTTCCAGAGAACCTAATTCAGGAGATTCGGTCTCGGGCTGAGGCGACAGGACGCGATCGCACAGCCGTAGTTGTGGAAGCATTAAAGCAAGCCTTTGATCTACCGGTGAGTGAATCACGCCCCGCGACAGTTGAAAAACTTCAGGAACAGCTAAACAAGTTAGAAAAAAAATACGCCGCACTGAACCAACAGCTAACCCAGCTTAATCAAAAACCCGCACACCAAAGCATAATCAGTCCTATTACAGCCCTCCAAGAAGAATCCCTCGCTTCAGAATCCCTCGCCAACTCATTTTTACCAAAAGAAGCATCATTTACTCAGTCTTATGGTAGTCAAGCAGGGGAAGGACGCAAGGGTACAAACAAGCTTGAACTAGACAACATCAGCCCGTTCGCTCCAGACGGACCCGAAGGGACAATAGGCAAGCCCGACGACACCGAACTGCAAGAACTAGCCGCCAGGATCGAGCAGCAAGCAAGAATATTCGACCAAGTACTCTCCGCCTCTCCCGATCCCATTTGCGTGATTGATCGGCTGGGAAGATTTACCTATGTAAACTTGGCACTTGCCCAATTATTTCGCTTGGCTCAACGTCAGATTTTAGGAAAAACCTGGCAACAGCTAGACTTGCCAACTGAACTGGTAGAGATGCCAGCGATAGACGCCCAAAGGGAAGTCGTCTTTGCCACCAAGCGACCCTTAACCAAAGAAATCAGCTACCCCACCCCGAATGGAATGCGGGACTACGAGTGCATCCTTAGCCCGATTTTTGGTATCAGTAATAGCGTCGAAGCCGTGATTTGCACAGCTCGTGATATTACTGAACGCAAGCAAGTAGAAGAATCCCTCCGAGAATCAGAAGCCAATTACCGTCACTTATTTGAATACGCCAACGACTCAATCTTCATCATCGACTTATCCACCAGTTGCATCTTAGACGCCAACCAAAATGCCGCAAGAAGACTGGGTTACACTCGCAAAGAACTCTTGAACTTAAGAACAAGAGAAATCGACGGACCAATCAGTGAGGTTCGTCAAAAGAAGATAAACCACCAGCTACAGGCAACAGGGAGTTTCATCTTTGAACACGCCCTGCGGCGCAAAGATGGCATAGAAATCCAAGTAGAAATCAGCAGTCGGATTATTGAGTACCGCGACCAGCTAGTTTCATTAAGTTTTGTACGGGATATCACCGCGCGGATGCAGGCAGAAGAGCGGATGCGCCTCCTAGAGTCAGCCGTAGAGAATACCCAAGACGGGATTTTAATCACCGAAGCCAAGCACATCGACGCATCGGGGCCAGAATTGCTGTATGTCAACCAAGCCTTTACCCGCATTACCGGCTACGATCTGGCAGAAGTTCTGGGTCGGACACCTCGCTTGTTGCAAGGACCGAAGACAGACCGCTCTCAGTTAGACAAAATTAAGACAGCAATTCAAGAACAGAAACCCGTTCAGGTTGAATTGCTCAACTACCGCAAAGACGGCTCAGAATTCTGGGTAGAACTTAATATTGTGCCAATCTCCAACAAAAGCGGTCAAGTTACCCATTGGGTTGCCCTCCAGCGTGAAATTACAGAGCGTAAACAAGCAGAAGCCGCACTGATAGAATCCAAACAGCAAGTAAGCAAAATTCTCGAAAGCATCACAGATGGCTTCTTTACCGTCGATCATCAATGGCGATTGACCTATTTCAACCAAAAAGCCGAGCAGATCTTGCAGAGAACGCGAACCGAACTTTTGGGTCAAAATCTATGGGAAGTGTTTCCGGAAATTGTCGGAACAACCTTAGAGCGAGAATATCGCACAGCCGCGACTCAACAAATTACAGTTACATTTGAAGCGTTTTACGCACCTTTGGAAAAATGGTTTGAGGTACACTCTTACCCCTTCAATGAAGGGCTTACCGTTGTCTTCAACGACATCACCAAGCGCAAACAAACCGAAGCCGAATAAGTTAAGCACAAAGGCTCAATC
This sequence comes from uncultured Coleofasciculus sp., assembly GCA_902805485.1. Lineage (GTDB taxonomy): Bacteria > Cyanobacteriota > Cyanobacteriia > Cyanobacteriales > Coleofasciculaceae > CADCTM01. Next base: position 9,095 of record CADCTM010000258.1, read on the forward strand.
CAGTTTCTAGAGCCTTTATTGCTAACAATTTAAGTAGAATCACTAACTTTGCGATCATTTCCCGGTTAGAGAACAACTGCTGCATCGCTTGAGCATAAGGTAAGACAAGGCTTTTGTGAATTGAAAATCCTCGTTTCGCGCACAGACGAGGAGTTTCAAATTTCACCGACTCGGAGCTAGTAGAAACGCGATCGCTATCCTTTGCAGTGGGTGCAGTCGGTATTAATTGCGTTTCAAAAACAAAAATGAAAACGGCAATAACGACAAGTCAATCAACGTATTGCGATCGCTGCTGGGCGCTTGACGTTAAAGTAAGACAAGTAAGCATTAATCACCCTAGAATCAACAAGCGGACAAACAATATCCGTTTGAGCCAGTCCAGCCAAGGTATTTTGACAGTCAAATGACTGAGACCCCAATGCCGACGTCTCTAGATAACTCTCGGAATTTCCTGTAACCCATTCAGTAAACAGAAACAGCAGAGGACTCAGAGCATTTTCTTGATTGGTAGCAACCTTCAACAACTGCGCTTGCCACTGCTCATAGTCAGTTTGCTTAATGGAATAGCCGAATGCCTGAATGGAATGCACAAGCTTGCTCAAAGGCACAGCGTGAGGACTAACCAGGTGAAACGCCTTGCCAAAAGAGCCTGAGGAGCGCGACAAATGGACAATTGAACGCGACACATAGTCCACCGGAGTGAGGCTCATCTTCAAGTTCAAATTAGGCGCACTACCCATTTGAATCAAGCCTCTAATCAGCCGCCCGATCAAGTCATCGGTTTGAGAAGCACCCGTTTGGCTATGTCCCGTAATCATACCCGGTCTGTAGATAGAAGCCGGAATACCCCTAGCCTGAGCAGCGATCACCAACTTTTCACCTACCCATTTACTCTGGGCATAGCCATCAGCAAGTCCTTCAATATGAGTTAGGTCATCGTCTTCTCGAATCACCTGCATCCCAGCATAATAAGGAGTTTGGAAGACATCAAGCGTTGAGATGAAATGAACAGGTTTGACTTTGACGAGGCTTGCTAATTTGAGAATTTCCTTGGTTCCCAACACATTCGCTGCCCGTAAGGCGCTGTAGGGATAAATTAAATTAACAAATGCTCCGTTGTGATAAATCAGGTCAATCTCAGTTGCTAACTCCTGAAACTGCTGTTCAGAAAGCCCAAGGCGGGGCCGGGATAAATCCCCAAGCACTGGAACAACTCGTCCCTTGAGCATCTTAGTGGGCAATAAATAACGTTTCAGGTTTTTGTGGAGCTTTGAAGAGGCTTCCTCAAGCGTCGAGGCACGGACTAAGCAATAAATAGTCGCTTGGGTTTCGCATAGGAGATCGTGCAGTAAAAAAGCGCCCAAGAAACCCGTTGCTCCCGTTAAGAAGATGCTTTGAGGCGACTCAGATGAGTCTATATAAGGCACTTCCGGTGTAATTGTGGCGTCCAAAACCGCATCCGCCTGTAAATTGGCGATCGCGGAATTAAGATTTAAGGACGCCTCACAATCATCTGTCACCCCAATTAGGTAGCGTTTGGCTTCAGGAAGCGACGACGAAGCGTGTAGAATCGCCTCAGCCAGTCCAGCAACCGTGGGCGCCTCAAACAGAGCAACCAAAGGCAGCTCTACGTGAAACTTGTCTCGCACCTGGGACAACAACTGAGCCGTAATCAAAGAATGTCCCCCTAGTTCAAAGAAGTCGTCATGAACACCCACTTGCTTAACGCCCAAAACCTCTGCCCAAATTTGGCTTAACTGTTCTTCAACCAAGGTACGGGGAGCAACAAATGCGGCTTCTGTTGACATTGACTGAGTTGGATTCGGTGCGGGTAGCGCCCGACGATCTACCTTGCAGTTGGGCGTCAAGGGTAGGGCGTCTAACATCACAAAGGTAGAGGGAACCATGTAGTCAGGCAGTTTCTCCTTGAGAACCGATCGCAAGTGAGTCAGGGATAATCCCTGGGATTCGATAATATATTCCATACTCTGATGGATCTGAGTCTGCTGTTTCGGCGTGATTTCATCAAATTCAACCCCGGCATACTCCTCCCGGTGCCAGACGGTAGTTCCCGTCAGCCAAAGCTCGTCCTGAAGTCCAGGCATTTGCAGCCGCAGGAGGAGGTGTTGACCTTTTTTCCAAACATCTGCCGTTGACGCCATCAAACGGATACCGCCTCGACCGATATTTTGCGCGGTCAACTCCAATGTTTGACCTGACTCCAATTCCACCAAGCAAGGACATTCTAAGGGGACTCTGGACTCGACGCGGCGCAAATCACTGACCTCAAATCCCTCGGTTTGGGCGATATGCTTGAGGCTCCGGTTCACAAGAGCCTGCTCGCTTGGTGTAGTAAATTGGAATTCAATGCCCGCCAGGACTTTCTGTCGCCAAGTGAGGGTTCCTTTTATTGCTAACTCTTTTTGAACTCCAGGCAACTGTAGGTGCAGGCAGAAGTTTTTCCCTTCTTTCCAGTCAGCGGGCACATTGACGACGGCCATACCACGCTCAGAAAGATCCACTGTCGTTAAAATCTGGATCGGGCTACCCTCTTCCTCAACCCGGCAATTGATTTGCAGAGGGACGCGCTCCACACTAAGTTCTGCGACTAAATAGGCGACCAAACGCTTGTCGCCAGGAATGTCTTCTCGTGCCACAACTACCACCTCTTTGATTCCAGGATGTTGGTAGAGGGCGGCTTCAATTTCCTCTAGCTCGATCCGGAAGCCACGAATTTTTACCTGATGGTCAATCCGCCCGATATACTCAATGGTGCCATCTGGGAGGTAACGCGCTAAGTCGCCGGTGCGATAGAGGCGGGATGAAGGCTGGTTGCTAAACCGATCAGGAATAAATCGTTCATTGGTCAAATCAGGTCGGTTGAGGTAGCCCCGCGCCAGTCCGATGCCACCAATAAGCAGTTCTCCAGGCTCTCCCACAGGGACGAGCTTAAGCGGGTCACTTTTCCGGTTCAGATTCGGGTCTACCAGATAAATTTGCGTATTAGCGATTGGGCGTCCAATGGGTACAGGGGAATCTCCCGGCTCGACTCGATGAAGAGTTGACCAGATGGTGGTTTCAGTGGGACCGTACATATTCCAAACTGAGTCACTTATGCAGAGGAGTTGATTAGCTAAGTCTCGCGACATCGCTTCCCCACCACAGAGGATTTTGAGTGTGGAAGTGCCTTGCCAACCTGCGGCGAGTAGCATTCGCCAAGTAGCAGGTGTGGCTTGCATGACAGTTGCGCCAGATTCAGTGATGACTTTTAACAACTGGGCGGCGTCTGAGGTCACTTCGTGGTTGACCAATACGACGCAAGCGCCAACGGTTAAGGGTAAGAAGAGTTCCAGTCCCGCAATGTCGAAGGAAATGGTCGTAACGGCAAGTAGGACATCTTGAGCGCTTAGTCCAGGCGTAAGGCTCATGGAGGTTAGGAAGTTGACAACCGCTTGATGGTGGATTTGCACTCCTTTGGGCTGACCTGTGGAGCCGGATGTGTAGATCGTGTAGGCTAAGTTGTTTGGCTTGACTTCACTGTGGGGATTTTCCGACGGGCATCTTGCAATGGTTTCCCAATCGGTATCGAGACATACAACCTTGGCGTTATGCTGTGGCAGCACCGGGAGTTGGTCGTATGCCGTCAAGATTACTGGCAACTGGGCATCTTCGATCATGAACGCCAAGCGGTCTTGAGGGTATACCGGATCGAGGGGAACGTAGGCGGCGCCTGCTTTGAGAATGCCTAGTAGTCCAACTACCAGAGAAAGCGATCGCTTTAGGCAAATGCCTACCAGGACTTGATCTCCTACTTGTAGCGTATGTAGGTAGTGGGCAAGTTGATTTGCTTGACAATTAAGTTCTCGATAAGTTATAGAACTGTTCTCAAAAATGACGGCGATCTTGTCTGGAGTGCGCTCTACTTGGAACTCAAATAACTGATGGATGCATTGAGCGGTTGGATAATCAGCTTGAGTGTTGTTCCACTGTTGAAGCAACTGTTGTAATTCTGTTTGATTCATAATAAGTAGCTAGCGCCCTGATGTTTTTTTCTTATAGCACA
>CADCTM010000259.1 GCA_902805485.1 uncultured Coleofasciculus sp.
ATATGTTGGATTATTTCAACATGGACCCGTGGTTCCGCCAGTTCCATCATAACAATCTTACGTTTAGTATGTGGTACAACCACAGCGAGAACTATATGCTGGCGTTGTCTCATGATGAGATTGTCCACGGCAAGAGTAATATGCTGGGGAAAATGCCGGGGGATGAGTGGCAGAAGTTCGCAAATGTCCGCTGTTTGTATGCATTTATGTTCGCGCATCCCGGCAAGAAGACTCTGTTTATGAGTATGGAGTTTGGGCAGTGGAGTGAGTGGAATGTTTGGGGCGATTTGGAGTGGCAATTGCTGCAATTTGAACCGCATCAAAAGTTGAAGCAATTTGTTGGGGATTTGAACCAGCTATATCGTAGAGAAGCGGCGCTTTATACTCAGGACTTTGCGGAAGAGGGATTTCAGTGGATTGATTGCAGTGATAATCGCCATAGTGTTGTTTCCTTCGTGCGTCGTGCTAAGGATAGTGACGAGTTTGTTGTGGCAGTCTGCAATTTTACGCCTCAACCTCATAGCCATTATCGGGTGGGGGTTCCGGAGTTGGGTTTTTATACGGAACTGTTTAACAGTGATGCCCGTGAGTACGGCGGCAGTAACATGGGGAATTTAGGCGGGAAGTGGACGGATGAATGGTCTTTGCATAATCAGCCTTATTCGTTGGATTTGTGTTTGCCTCCACTAGGGGTGTTGATTCTTAAGTTAGACCGGGAGAAAACTAGGGCGGCGTTGCAGTCTTAGGGAGTGTATTTGTCATATCGTTGGCTGATTTTGCGGTAGGGGCGTATGCCATACGCCCTTAATAATTAGTGACGTTCTCCCCCGCTAAGTGCTAACGCACTATAACGGGAGCTTCTAATTCAAAATAGAGATAGTTGAATACCATCCCAGTCTGAAAAAGCTTCACGCTTCACAGGCTGGGTATCCCCTAAGCCTCCACGCGCTGACAAGATGAGTCCCACCTCGTTTAATGCTCGGTCTAATATATTCCGAGCGGCATTCTCGTCTCTATCCATCTGCAAACCGCATTTATGACACTCATGCAGGCGAATAGAGAGAGTTTTCGGTACTTTAGCTCCACAACCTGAGCAGTCTTGAGACGTGCTGTAGGGAGATACTTTTACAACTCGGACACCGCATTTGACTGCCACTGTCTCCAAGATGGTAATGAATCGTCCCCAAGCTGCATCTAAGATTGATTTGCTCAGTCTTGTACGAGCAAGTCCTTTAATATTTAAGTCTTCTACTGCAATTAAGTCATACTTTTTGACTAATTTGTGAGCGGTATTGTAGTGAAAGTTTTCTCGAATTCGACCAATGCGTTGGTGAATTCTAGCTATCTTGTTTTTCTGTCTATTACTACGATTTGACCCTTTCTCCTTCCGAGCTAATTTGCGTTGTTGACGGGCTAAGTGAGATTGAGTTTTGCGATAAACCTGCTGAACTGGAACCGTTTCGCCATCTGACGTAGTGAGGAACTCCTTAAGCCCCACGTCAATACCTACTGCCGTTTTCACCGCATCCAATGGCATAGGTTCTGGCACTGTTTCATCCTGTATAGAAATACAGCAATACCAACCATCAGCCTTTTGAACAATGGTGCAAGTTTTCAATGTAAAACCATCAGGGATAGTGCGATGCTTGATGACGGGCATCTCTCCTATCTTCGACAGTTTCAGTACTCCGTTGTTTAAATGCGCTCCAGCTTTAGGACAGTTGATTCGCGGATAGACAAAAGACCGTAGCTCACCAGTTTTCTTGAACTTCGGTCTACCTCCGCGCTTTCCTGACTTATCAGGAAACAACCAGCGTTCCCAAGCCTTTTTTAACCGTTGCAAGTTAACCTGTTGTGATTCTGACCAAATATTTTTGTAGTCAGGAAACAGCACCTTAGTTTGTTTTAGGTCTGATTGTTGAGTGTAGTAGTCAACTTTGCTTGGTATCTCGCCAATGGGTTCGGAGAGTATATTGCAGCGGTCAATCTGGCAACGGGTTCGTCGTAGCCAATCTAACCTCTGACCCAAACAATAATTCCAATGCCGACGAAGCAGCTCTAATGTGTAGAGCATAGTTGCTTCTTGTTCGGTACTGGGTTTGATTCGGTAGCAGTAGGTTAGAATCATAACTACCATTTTATAACTTATCGCCAACCATGACAACACAGTATGACAAGGGCTTTAGGTCTGTCTACGCGCTTACCGCTCATGTCGTATTTGTCACAAAATACCGCAGGAAAGTCATCAACAAAGAGATTCATCAGCGGTTAGGGGTCATCTTTGATGAGGCTTGTTCCAAATGGGAGGTAAAGCTACTGGAATTCAACGGAGAAGATGACCACGTACATTTGCTGGTTCGCTATCATCCTCGAATTGAACTTAGTAAGTTTATTGCTAATCTCAAAACGGTTTCTAGCCGCCTTATCCGCAAGGAGTTTGAGGAATATTTAAACAGAATCTACAAAAAACCCGTGTTCTGGGCCGGTTCTTATTTTGTTGCTAGCTGTGGTGGGGTGACTGTTGAACAACTTAAAAAATATGTTGAACAGCAGGCAAATCCAGAATAAGGATTCGCTATCGCTCAATTTATTCCTGGTCGGCATTCCCTCCTCACTAAAGCTCCGGCCGCTAACCCTACGGGTATAACGGGCGACCCCTACCGACATCAAGTTGGATTTGAAAGCGCCAATTTTAGAGGGCGCAAGCCTTGCGCTCCTACATAAGTCGTAGAGATGTTCCGCTGCAACGTCTTTACATTTGGGGGAAGTTTAATAACAATATTTTTTGCTGCTGTTGGGTTTTGAATGTTCTTTGCCTGTTTTTATGCCGCCGATGAGGGTTGAAACGTAGACGCAGCGTTGGTATTTGCTGCCATTTTTGCTGATTAAGGTGATCTGTCCTAGTTGTCCATTTGTATTGCCAATTGGGTTAAACTGAACTCGCCAGGGTCCTTTTGTTGGGCATTTTTGAGTGGGTTGATCAAAGGTAGTCTCGCATTTGCCTTTTGCATTAGCATTTTTGGATACCTGGATATTTGGGTCAAGGTTATTCCACTGGACGCCTGGGGGGATGAAGATACCAGACTGGGCTGTGTGTACTGCCCATTGCAGAATTCCGGCGTTTTCTCGAATGCTGGCTTGCCAAATCATTTTTTCTTTGGTGGAATTGTTTTTTGCTGACTGTAGCGCTTGGTAAAGTTTATTTTGAGCGGTGTTGAGGCGTTGACGCTCGATAAAGTTAAACCAAGATGGAGATGCGATCGCAAATATTATCCCAATTACTACTACGATGATCATAAGTTCAAGTATGGTAAATCCAGTTGAACGAATCCCTGTTTTTTTACTGGATTTATGATTAAGTTGCATCTATAGTCACCCTGATTTAATTGGCTGATAATTGTTAATTACCTTTTGCAATTTAAGGGCATTGTTTGGAGGAAAAATACGGTTAAAACTCTGAATAATGAAAAACCCCAATTTGAAAAAATCAG
>CADCTM010000260.1:0-3134 GCA_902805485.1 uncultured Coleofasciculus sp.
ATACTGGTGCGATCGGCATTGACTAAATCCCCCGCTTTCCGGGTGATGCGGCGCAACATCTCGCACAGCGTACCCACTAGCTGATTGATCGCCTTGTCAACCTCAGTGATGCTTTCAAGGGGTTTTGCGATCGCGCGCTCAATGTCCTCGGATACCTCTAAACCAGCGACTTCTCGCCAATCTAGCTCCAATAGCTGACAAATCTCTATAAAATTTACGCGATTAACCGGTTCGCCCTTGAGGAAAAGATTCACGATGACGATAGGCAGAGATGGCCCTAATTGTTGAGCTAAGTCGCGATCGAATTCTTCCCGCTTACGCTTCCAAGCTAAGTTGACTTCTTGAATGTAGTTGGGATGCACACTCATTCTGGGCATATCGGCGCATCGTAAAACAGTTCCAAATTCGATCATAGACGAGGAAGGTAACGATGATCCTCAGTTTGTAAGGAAATCATTGCATTACAAAAAGTGCATTTAACTATCTATACGTAATCGCTCAAAAATTATTAATTTAATTTCCTTCTTCAGATAGATGCTTATTAAAGAATATTTACTACATCCTTATAAGTGATAAAAATCGTCGCGCTCTTTCCTCTAATGAAGCAAACAATTGCGGCTCAGAAGGCAACGATAGATAACTCTCAGGAACAGGCGATCCAGGTTGAGAATCTAATTGCCGAAATCAACGCGCTAACAGCGAGAATTAAGCAATTGAGACAGCGATACGCTGTCTCAATTGCTCGAAAATAAATACGATATTAGGGCAACCCCCGCAACACTTGCGAAAGAATCTCAAACATTTGCTCAATGTGGTCTTTTTTAACAATTAAAGGCGGCGAGAGGGCAATAATGTCTCCAGTTGTGCGAATCAGCAATCCCTTGTCATAACATCGCTGGAGACAGTCCATCGCCCGCACAGCAGGTTTTCCAGGCAGCGGTTCCAACTCAATCGCCCCCACAAGTCCCAAGTTCCGCACATCAATGACATGGGGCAACCCCCGCAGGGAATGAATACAATCTTCCCAGTAGCTAGCAAGATGACTAGCATGGGCAAACAACCCCTCCTCCTCATAAACATCAAGGGTTGCCAACGCCGCAGCACAAGCTGCCGGATGCCCAGAATAAGTGTAACCGTGGAATAACTCGATCGCCCCTTCTGCCGCCGCATCCATAAAGGCATCATAAATCCCCTGGCGTGTAAACACTGCCCCCATCGGGATCGTGCCGCTAGTAATGCCCTTCGCCACCGCAACTAAATCAGGAGTCACCCCAAAATATTCCGTCGCAAAACTCGTCCCCAAACGACCAAAACCCGTAATCACTTCATCAAAAATCAAGAGAATGCCATATTTATCACAAATTGCCCTTAAACGTTCCAAATAACCCACAGGCGGAATCAAAACCCCAGTCGATCCCGCCACCGGTTCAACAATTACCGCCGCGATTGTTGAGGCATCATGTAGCGTAACAATCCGTTCCAGTTCATCTGCTAAATGCGCGCCCCAGGGCGGTTGTCCACGACTAAAGGCATTATGTTCCAAGTTGTGAGTGTGGGGGAGATGATCCACACCAGGAATTAAACTACCGAAAAACTTGCGATTAGCACCGATCCCGCCAACGGAAATCCCGCCAAAACCTACACCATGATAGCCGCGTTCCCGTCCAATTAAACGGACACGAGAACCTTCACCTCGTACCCGATGATAAGCGATCGCAATTTTCAGCGCCGTATCCACCGACTCCGAACCCGAATTTGTAAAAAATACGCGATCAAAATTCCCTCCCGGCATCATTTCAACCAAGCGTTGCGCCAACTCAAAAACTCCAGGATGCCCCATTTGAAACGTCGGCGCAAAATCAAGAGTTGCCACCTGTTTTTGAATCGCTTCCACAATTTTTGGGTGACAATGCCCCGCATTTACACACCACAAACCAGCAATTCCATCCAAAATTTGTCGCCCATCATGAGACGTATAATGCATCTCCTTCGCTGCCGCCAGTAAGCGCGGATGCGCCTTAAACTGACGATTTGCCGTAAACGGCATCCAAAAAGCATCGAGATTACTTGACATCTATTTTCCTCCTAAAAATATTACGAGAAAACCCCAAATATCACCTGTTCATCTGTGGTTTAAAACTCTTATCTCAATAGACAAGATTGCCAAAATAAAATTCACCCCTCCAACCCCTGTATATTGGCGGAAGCAAAATTAAAGCTTCACTCCCTGCAACAAATTCCATGCCTTAAAAACATTTCCCTGTAAAAGCGCTGCAACTCCCGAAAGTGCCTTAACTTCTGGAATATTCTGATTAAGTACTAAAGCCGGTTCTAATGCCTCCTGTGCCGCTTTTCCACGCCATTGATAGAGATAAACAAAAGCTAGATAAGCATGAGCATAAGGGTTTTTACTATCCAATTGCACCACTTGCTTTAATGCAGCAATTGCCCCATCTGCATCGCGCCGTAATATATTAGAAAACGCCAAAGCATAAGCAAATTCGCGGTTTTGCGGTTCCTGCTGGAGGCGGTATTCCAAAGCACGTTGCGCCTGAATTGTGTAATCTTGAACTGGGTCATATTGATTAATTCGTCCAATTTCATCAAAAACTTGCTCCAAGGCACTTCGTCCTTTGGGTAAACTAATCGCTAAAGTCCGCAATTGAGTCACTAAATCTAATTCTGGCGCTGGCGTTGCTGGAATATTCGGAGCAATTTTCAGTGTTATAGATGGTACGGAAATTGGATAATTTTCTCCCGTTTCGCGGTTTAAATAAGTTGCTTGAAGAGTGTAAGTTCCTACCTCAATATCTGTCGGAGGCAGCATTGCCGTTTGTTCAATTACCTGAAAACTACCTCGCAATTGATTAACTTTTAAGTTTCCCGGATGCAATTTTCCAAAAGCGATCGCATGATCATGTAACCAGCGCTGTTTGTTTTGTTGCGAAGTGGTATCACTGTACCAAGTTAGTAAAACGATGCCCGATCGCAATTGCTCCCAAGAACCCGACCATTCATAGGTTACAGGAATTGGTGTCCCGGCGGGAGCTTGTTGTGGCACACTGACTCGCTCTAATTTTACTTGCGCTAGGACTTGAGGTATTGGCGTTACCTGTAGGGAAGGTTGAGTACGA
>CADCTM010000260.1:3144-3478 GCA_902805485.1 uncultured Coleofasciculus sp.
AGTTTCAGGACACTGTTATCAGGTAAATTCCAGGTTTTTTGAACTTGAAAATCTGGACTTTGTTCGATACTTTGAACCATCAAAACTTGAGCTTCTTTCGGTGCGCCTTGACTGCCTGTTTTGGTGAGGAACCAAGAAAGTGATCGCTTATCTTGCTCCAGAAACTTTTTCCGAACACCGACCTCACGCCCATATACTTGAAAGTTCCGCAATGCGCCATAATAATTAACATTATGATGATTAATTTCTGCAATTCTAGGTAAAACACCCACAGTTGCTTGTAATCGAGGTTCGCTGCGAATAATTTCATCAATTACTTGAGTATGAGGCCATT
>CADCTM010000261.1 GCA_902805485.1 uncultured Coleofasciculus sp.
CAAAAAGTTACCTTTTGTTTATTTATAAAAAAAAGTTATACAATCCTATAGAAGAATTGAAGTTTAACTTATTCCATTCCTGCTATAGTTACAAAGCAAGAATGAATTAAGAATTGCCTGAGCCACCTAAAAGTGAACAACAAAATTATCTTCTTGTAGTTGATTTTGTGGTGAAATATTAGAGGGAAGGTTCTCCAAGGCGGAGAGTCATCAGAAGAGAAAGTTGGGTGTAAGGTTGCATCCAATGGAAACGTTTAATAAGCGTTTTTATGAAAGATTTTGATTCCTAATAACTAGGCAAAATCTCCAGCCGAAACCAGCAACTTAATAAGTTGCAAAAATCAGCCGTTCCAAGGAAGGAAAAAATGTCTTACTCTCAAACCAGAACTCAGTCGAAAGCTGGTTACGACGCCGGGGTAAAAGATTATAAATTAACTTATTACACTCCGGACTATACACCTAAAGATACCGATGTTCTCGCTGCATTTCGTATGACCCCGCAGCCAGGAGTACCGCCAGAAGAAGCTGGTGCGGCGGTTGCGGCTGAGTCTTCCACAGGAACTTGGACAACAGTGTGGACAGACTTGCTGACCGACCTCGACCGTTACAAAGGTCGTTGCTACGACATCGAGCCGGTGCGTGGGGAAGACAATCAGTACATCGCCTATGTTGCGTACCCATTAGATTTGTTTGAAGAAGGTTCAGTAACCAACTTGCTGACCTCTTTGGTCGGTAACGTTTTTGGTTTCAAAGCTTTACGGGCGCTGCGCTTGGAAGACTTGCGGATTCCTGTTGCTTACCTAAAGACGTTCCAAGGTCCTCCTCACGGTATTACCGTTGAGCGCGACAAACTGAACAAGTATGGTCGTCCGTTGTTGGGTTGCACAATTAAGCCTAAATTAGGTCTGTCTGCTAAGAACTACGGTCGTGCAGTTTATGAAGTTCTGCGCGGTGGTTTGGACTTCACCAAAGACGACGAAAACATCAACTCCCAGCCCTTCATGCGCTGGCGCGATCGCTTCCTGTTCGTTCAAGAAGCAATTGAAAAAGCTCAAGCAGAAACCGGGGAAATCAAAGGTCACTACCTGAACGTTACTGCCCCCACCTGCGAAGAAATGATGGAGCGTGCTGAGTTCGCCAAAGAAATTGGCACTCCAATCATCATGCACGACTACCTAACCGGTGGTTTCACCGCTAACACCACTCTCGCTAAGTGGTGTCGCCGTAACGGTGTATTGCTGCACATCCACCGTGCGATGCACGCCGTAATCGACCGTCAGAAGAACCACGGTATCCACTTCCGCGTCCTTGCTAAGTGCTTACGGATGTCCGGTGGTGATCACCTGCACTCCGGTACCGTTGTTGGTAAGTTGGAAGGTGAGAAAGGTATCACGATGGGCTTCGTTGACCTGATGCGTGAAGACCACATCGAACAAGACCGCGAACGTGGTATCTACTTCACCCAAGATTGGGCTTCCATGCCTGGTGTAATGCCCGTAGCTTCCGGTGGTATCCACGTTTGGCACATGCCGGCGTTGGTTGAAATCTTCGGCGATGATTCCTGCCTACAGTTCGGTGGTGGCACATTAGGACACCCTTGGGGTAATGCTCCTGGTGCAACCGCTAACCGCGTTGCCCTAGAAGCTTGTGTCCAAGCTCGTAACGAAGGTCGCAACCTGATGCGTGAAGGTGGCGATGTAATCCGTGAAGCTTGCAAGTGGAGTCCTGAATTGGCTGTTGCTTGCGAACTTTGGAAGGAAATCAAGTTCGAGTTCGAGGCAATGGACACCGTTTGATGAAGTACTGAGTGCTGAATGCTGAGTAATGAAATGAACAAGTATACTCAGGATTCAGTACTCAGGATTCAGGCTTATTAGGCGGGGTCAGAAGATGGATATAAAACAAGTTGCGAAAGATACAGCAAAGGTGCTGACTAGCTACTTTACCTATCAGGCACTACGGACGGTTTTAGCTCAGTTGAGCGAAAATGACCCTCCTCAGGCACTGTGGCTACATTCTTTTTCCTCAAGGCACAGCATTCAAGATGGAGAAGCTTTCCTTCTGTCGTTACTTCAGGAAAAACAAGAGTTAGCTTTTCGACTGATGACCGTGCGGCAACACCTAGCGGAGGAAGTAGCAGACTTCTTACCGGAAATGGTTCGCGCCAGCATCCAGCAGTCGAACATGGAACATCGGCGTCAGCATCTGGAGCGGATGACGCAACTGACAATTTCTGACCCCCCTGCCCGTTCCGAACAAACTGATTCAGAAAGCTAACTAGCGTTACTGAGTTAGTAGTCAAAAATAGCCATTAGCTACATACCCATACTTCAACACACGAGCATAATCCATGCAAACTTTACCTAAAGAGCGTCGTTACGAAACCCTTTCTTATTTGCCACCACTAACTGACGCGCAAATTCTCAAGCAAGTTGCTTACATTTTGGATCAGGGTTACATCCCCGCTGTGGAATTCAGTGATGATTCAGAACCCAAACAGCACTTCTGGACACTGTGGAAATTGCCTTTGTTCAAAGCTCGCTCACCTCAAGAAGTGATGCAAGAAGTGGATGCTTGTCGCTCTGACTATCGCGATAGCTATATCCGCGTCGTGGGTTTTGACAATATCAAACAGTGTCAAGTTCTTAGCTTCATCGTTCACAAACCAACAGCTAACGCCCGCAGATACTAAGAGTATAAGGCTTGTAGCTAAAACCTCTTGAACTGAAGAAGAGGGGTAGTATTAACTACCTCTCTTTTTTATTGATTTTAGGAACTGAAAATAGGCAACCTGCTTTGCCGCAGCGCTAGCGAGCGCATTATGAGGAATTAATAATAGTTGCAAACAACAATACCATTCGTTTAAAATCAGCGCGAGCATCATCTTTTATAAAACTAGCAATGAATCAACCCGATGACCTTGCTGTATCAAGCCATGATTTAGGCATTAAAAAGGAATTTGCTATAAATCAACCTCAAGTTCAACAGCGTCAGCTTCCGTGGGTGGATGCCTTACGAGGTTGGGCAATTTTTGGTGTTTTAATTTGCCATGTCGGTCAAAGCATTGAGAATTCCCCATCTTTCTTAGCCACCTTAACTTATCAGGGGGCAATGGGAGTACAGCTATTTTATATGATTAGTGCTTTCACCCTATTTTTATCCTTGGCTAACCGTAAGAAAGCCGAAAAAAAGCCACTAGTCAATTTTTTTATTCGGCGTTTCTTCCGAATTGCGCCACTCTTTTATTGTGCGATCGCTTTTTACATTTTGACAACCGGAATCGGTCCAAGTTATTGGATAGAAGATGGTCAATCGCTCACCATTCCTAACCTGATTACCCATATTACCTTTACGAACGGTTGGAATCCCTATTGGATAAATAGTCTCGTTCCTGCGGGCTGGTCAATTGCGATTGAAATGCCATTTTACCTGATTGTTCCATATTTGTTTAAAAAAATAAAAACAATCAACCAAGC
>CADCTM010000262.1 GCA_902805485.1 uncultured Coleofasciculus sp.
CCCGGTTTGGCAAGGCTGCTGCCCTCGACTGGCACATTCCCTCCCATTCATGCAGGAGGTCTAATGTATCAAGTTCTTCGGTACGCCCATAAAAAGCAGACACCTCATAAGCTTCTCCCCAATCTTGCCGCGATTTGGTATTTTGTGGAGGCGGCAATTCCGGTGGCGTCGTGACTTGAGAGTTGACAGGAAGAGGGGATATTTCTATTGGTTGTGGAGGCAGTACTAGTTCAATTGCTGACTGCTTATCACGTCGTTTTTCGACATAATCAAGCACTTGCACGCTTCCGGCAATAATACCGATTATGCCCCCAACAACGGAGAGAAATGCGATCGGGTCCATGTTTCTAGCCGTAAGGGAGGATTCGCCTGAATCCTAGCATTTCCCAACCTTGATAGCAGTACCCTTACCTAAAGCATCAATTCGGCAGGAAAACCTAACCCCCCAGCTCTCTTAGAGAGCAAGGGAAGGGGGAGTAAGAATCTAGCTCCCCCAGGTGTTTTTCCCTACACCAAAGTCGGTACAGGAATTCTTAGATGAGGATATAACGGGAAGCGATCGCATAATTGCGCTACCCGACGCCGACATTCGCTTGTAACCGTTTCATCATCTGGATGAAGGAGGCGGTCTGCAATAATATCCCCAATCTCGGTAAACTCTGCTGTTTCCATTCCCCGTGTCGTCATCGCCGGCGAACCCAACCGCAACCCACTAGTAACAAAAGGCGACTCTGGATCAAACGGAACGGTATTTTTATTTGCCGTAATATTCACACCACTGACAAGTTTATCGGCAAGCTTTCCTGTCATCCCGATACAACGTAAATCAACCAAAATTAGATGATTGTCCGTCCCATTGGAAACAATCTTAAAACCCCGTTGTTGCAACTGAGTTGATAGGGCGCTAGCATTTTCAATCACTTGAGCGGAATACTGTTTAAAGGCAGGTTTCATTGCCTCACCAAAAGCCACAGCTTTACCTGCAATAACGTGTTCCAAAGGACCGCCTTGAGTACCAGGAAAAACGGCTTTATCGAACTTCTTACCCAGTTCCGCATTATTAGTAAGAATTAAGCCACCTCTTGGCCCCCGCAGCGTTTTGTGGGTAGTCGTCGTAACAACATGGCAGTGGGAAATTGGGCTAGGATGATGACCGGTTGCGACTAACCCAGCGATGTGAGCAATATCCGCGAGTAAATAAGCACCGACTTCATCAGCAATGCTGCGGAATTTTTCAAAGTCAATAATCCGAGGATAGGCAGAATAGCCGCAAATTAACAGTTTCGGACGTTCTTTGAGTGCCAGTTCCCGAATTTGATCGTAATCCAGTTGTTCGGTTTCCGGGCTGACGCCGTAGTGACAAACCTTGAACCATTTACCGGAAACATTAACAGGTGAACCGTGGGTGAGGTGTCCGCCATGAGATAAGTCCATGCCCATAATCGTGTCGCCTGGTTCTAGGAGCGACAGGAAGACGGCAAAATTCGCTTGGGCACCGGAATGGGGTTGAACATTAGCATGGGCGGCTCCAAAGAGCTGCTTGGCGCGGTCAATTGCCAGTTGCTCTACTTTGTCGATGAATTCACAGCCACCATAGTAGCGCTTCCCTGGTAAGCCTTCGGCGTACTTGTTCGTCAGCACAGAGCCTTGAGCTGCCAAAACTGCCGCAGAAGTAAAGTTTTCACTGGCAATTAGCTCTAAATGGTCACGCTGGCGCTGAAGTTCTTCACTGATACATTCAGCAATGGCTGGATCGGTTTGAGCGAGAAAATCTAAGTTAGTTTGAGTCACTTAAGTCTATCCCTAGAGATGCGATCGCGGTTAAGTTTTGCTACTCAGGGTGAGCGCTTGCTTTATCCCTGAGCCGATATTTGTTGAACCATCGATCTTAACGCTGTTTGCAACCCGACCGTAAATCAAGGATGAACATCAGCATAAATCGCCATTTTGAACCTATCCCATCCTTGAGAGCCAGAATCATTCTCTCTTGGGTAATGTCAGAGAATTTGCTCTACGACAAAGAAGATTAAGCTGTATGTTGATATACCGCTTCTCCTCAAAAACTTCAATTAACATAGAGCCATAAGGCTTCAGAGAGTGAATGGAGGAGCCATATGTTAGTCCTTCTTACAGACGATCAAGTACTTTCCCCTTCGCAAGTTTGTCCCGGTTGTTTATTGGCTGATAAAAGTGGTCAGCCCCGTTGGCGTCAAGGTAAACTTGGCTGCGGTCATCCTGTACGCAAGTGCGCTGCCACTCAATCTATTCAGTATGAGTGTGAAATGGGCTTTCGCGTTGCTAATGTTGAATAGTTAAAAGTTTAAAGTTAGGGCTTTTCTTGTCATTACTCAAGGGAGCGCGGAAATTCGGGCGGCGACAACGTGACTTGTCGTTGAGTGCAAGCTGGAGTTGCGATCGCTCAAAGTAAATGCATGAGCTACGCTATCCTAAACATAGTAAGGAAAAATAACGAGTAACATCCCCAAGGAGAACGCCAGATGACTTTTCGCGGGACAACGACAGTTAAAGATAAAATTTTTGCTTCCCTTGCTTATCTGCTTCCCTTGCTAGATGTAAAACCATTTGGTGACTTTCTGTTTGCACAGTTTCCGGCGTTAAAATTGATTTATTTGCCACTGACACCATTGTTGGCTATTTATAATCAGCAATTTGTCAGTTTAGTAGTATTTTTTGTACTTTTTTTAGCTGTGGTGAGAAATGAACAAATTGCTCACTTTATTCGGTTCAATGTTATGCAAGCGATTCTCATAGGCATTGTTTTATCTCTGGTTGGTCTGGCTTTTCAGATTCTCGGTCCAGTGTTGGGCAGGAGTTTGCTTAAGGAAACGTTATATAACATCATATTTTTAGGAACGCTAGCGGCGAGCTTCTATTCAATTATTCAGTCAGCACTAGGTCGCTATGCAGAAATTCCTGGAATCTCCGAGGCTTCTTACCTGCAAGTACGTTAGTGTTATTAGTCATTGATCATTGGTCATTGGCTATTAGTCAATAACCAATGAAACAATTCCTATATTAGATAGGAACAATGAATAATAAAATAACTTTTAATGCCCAGAAGAACGGGCAATAACAAAGTTTTCTAGTTGACCGATGCCTTCAATTTCAACACGAATACGATCGCCTATTTGCATCGCCCCCACTCCTTCCGGTGTTCCCGTTAGCACAACATCCCCTGGAAGCAGCGTCATCACTTGAGAAATGTATGAAACCAGGAATTCTGGGGTAAACACCATTTGATTAATTGACGCCGATTGTACGGGGTTAGGGTAATCATTTAAAAAAGTCTGTAACCTGGCGCCAGCGCTGAGTTCTCGAACAATCCAAGGACCAAGTGGACAAAACGTATTAAATCCCTTTGCCCTTGTCCATTGACCATCCTGCCTTTGCAAATCACGGGCGGTGACATCATTGGCAATTGTATAGCCCCAAATCTTACTTTGAGCTTGCTCCGGCGTACAGTCTACAGTGCGATCGCCAATTACCAAAGCCAACTCCCCCTCATAATCTACTCGTTGCGACTGACGGGGATAATGGATTTCCCGATTGACAGCAGTGATCGAACTTGGAGGTTTGAGAAAAAGCAGCGGTTCATCAGGTACCGGCGTACCCATTTCTGCCGCATGATCGCGATAATTCTTGCCCACAGCGACAATTTTTGTCGGCGCACAAGGTGCAAGAAGCTCATAACTATCAGCTTCCAACACTAAATCAGTCGGTTGTCCTTGCAACCAAGGCGGTGCATCAAGGACTTGAATGCTGCGCGACAATTGCAACAAACCATAATAGATTTGTCCTTTGTCGGTTTTTACTCGGACGTAGCGCTGCGCCATAACCTTAAATTATCCCTTACGAAAGCAAAGCTGTCTGGAGGTGACAAAAAAATGCAGATTGATCCTCGCAGCTAGCTAGAATTAATAGCAGAAAATAGTAAGATTTTAATTCCTTGCTTCTTAAGCCTTGGCTAGAGAAAACCCGCATCGGGTAAATTTCCTAGTCAAGCAAGAGGCCAGTGTTGCCCAAAAGGAGACTAACGAACCGTGAGTGACCACTACGAAATGATGTACATCCTGCGCCCTGACTTGGGAGAGGAGCCAGTAGACCAAGCGATCGCTAAATACGAAAACATCCTGCGCGAACAAGGTGCCGAGGACATTGAAATTCAACATCGCGGCAGGCGTCGTCTCGCTTATGAAATTAAGCGCCAACGCGAAGGCATTTATGTTCAGATGAACTACAAAGCCCCTGGTGCCCACGTTGCTCCCCTTGAGCGAGCAATGCGTCTGAGTGAAGAAGTGATGCGCTACCTAACTCTTAAGGTAGAAGCACCCGCAGTCGAAACACCAGAACCTGTCGAGGTAGAAGCTTAACTTGTAGGGGCCGATGGCGTACGCCCAATCATTCCTAATTAGTTATGAAAAGGGAATATTAGAGGGCGCAAGGCTTGCGCCCCTACAAAAATAACGCCCTTGAATAAGATTTTTAACCACAGACACAAATCGTTCATCTGTTGATTAATTTCAAAATCGACAGAATGCCAGAGATTTAGTAACTGAGCCAATCCTGACCCAGGCAACAATGGTAGGAAGAGTGTTATGGACACCCAACAGGCGACAAAATAAGCACCTGTTTCCCCCCTCCCACCAGCATGATAGTAACGGATACTGCTTCACAAAAAATTTCAAGCTGGAATCGGCAAACCTATCAACGCTTGAAACTCGCACTAACTCTGGGTTTACGCCGCCAACTTTTTGTAGCGGTATGTGATGACTTGAGCCTACGCAATCGTTTGGCAGGTAAATTGCACGCCGAATTGGGTGTAACCGAGGCAAAGGCAACGACGGATGCTCCTGACTACCCAAAATTGGTAAGTCTGAACTTAAATTTAAGAGAACCCAATCCTTTCGGGCAAATTACTCAATGGTTAGCCCAAAATCGGCAACCCAGAACACCTGCGCCCGTACCTGGATTTCAAATCTTGGGGATAGAGCGATTAACACGACAACCGCCAGCAGCACAACGCTTGTTTCTCAGACGCTTACAGGCAATTGAACATAATTTATCCCAACTAGAATCGACGCTACTACTCTGGTTGCCTCGCCCTTGGTTTTATACAATTCAGCAATCCGTGCCAGAATTTTGGCAATGGCATACAGGGATTTTTGAGTTTGAAGGAGAGCCAACACCACTGCCGCCTGTCGGTGCTTCCAAACCAGAAGCTTCCCCGGCGTCACCTCCTGTAGAATCAAGTGCTGCTACGTTTAAACAAGACTTGCAAACGCTGACTCAAGATTTCGCTAAACTGAGGGACAGAAGTCAGGCAAGCCAACGTTCTAGCAAGCCTTCAGAAGACCAACAGAAGAAAGCAACACCAGCGAATCAAACTGGCAAAAAGTCCTCATCAGAAAAGAGCTTTAAACAAGCCCTTACGGATTTAAGATTAGGTGAGGCAACTCAGGAATCAGAAGATTCTTCGCTTGATGAGTTAATTAATCGCGATCGCTTTCCCCTCCCTAATCCCCAATCCGACGAGTCAGCTCAAACCAGTCCATCCCTGCCCCCTGAAGCCGTAGAAGCGGCACCTCCATCGCCCGCTGACGCTTATTTGAACCTGGGGAACTACTATCGCCACCTAATTGAGCAAGGAGAAGCGAACTCAGAAAACTTGGGTGTCGCAATTCAAGCTTATGAGCAGGCGTTGCAATGGTTAGAAGATAGTTCGCAAGTTTCAGATATCCTCAATGATCTGGGTAATCTTTACTGGATGCTATCTCGTTGTCCTGGTAGTAACGAGCATCAGCTTTCCTATTTAGAAAAAGGCATTCAATCTTACCTTCTGGCATTAACGAAGCTGACCGACTCTGAAGCGCCCCAGACCTACGCAATGGTTCAGAATAATCTGGGAGCCGCTTATGGGGATTTAGCCCGTTACAAGGAGCCAGCAGACAGCTTAGAGCAGTCAATCCGGGCTTATGAAGAAGCTTTACGTCATCGCAGTGCTGACAGTGAGCCGACGAAATATGCTTCCACGCAGAATAACTTAGGCACAGCGCACTGGAATTTGGCTCAACATCAGTCACCCGTTTTAAATTTACGAGCCGCGATCGCATCTTACGCCGAAGCCTTGATTTATTACGACAGTAAATCTGAGCCGATGAGTTGGGCGATGATTCAAAATAACTTGGGGACAGCTTACTGGAATCTTGCCCAATACGAACAACCGGAAAACTGGTTAGAACTAGCAACCGCCGCTTATCAAGATGCCTTAACTTACCGAACAGCCGAGGTTGCACCAGCAGCTTGTGCAGCGACGCAGAATAACTTAGGAACAGCTTATTGGCATCTAGCAGACCGATTTCCCGATGATTCTGAGCGTCGAGCCAATTATCTAAATCAATGTATTGTGGCATATGAAAAGGCGATCGCTCTGGTCGGGCAGCTTGCTCAGAATACGCCACCTTTAAATTTTGATGTTTTGGCAACTCATAATAATTTGGGATTAGCCCATTATCAACTAGCAACAGAACCGCAATTTTCATTAAATAAAACCACTAAATCTGCTCACTTGGAAGCCGCACTTAAGCAGCACATACACGCTTGTCAAGGCGTTGCGGCTCAATCAGATTCCTACCAAACCACCGTAAACTATATTGTGAAAACGATTCGGGCGTTTTATCAAGAATGCGGCATTGCTGGGCAAAATATCGCCTTATCGAAAGTTCCGGGTCAAATGTTGCCAGAAATTTTACCTCGGTTGTAAATATCTATTAAACCCACAGATGAATTCTGATTTATCTGTGGTTTCAAATCTAAAATTATCGCTATTAGCAACAACTCACTTCAGTACAGACACTCATCGGCAGGGGCGGGTTTTGGAGACAAAATAGTTGGTTAGATACAAGGGCAATTCTCAAACAGTCCCGACACTTTTATTACTAGACCCCTTGAAAATTGCTATAGAAACAACTCAAACGAAGCAAACATCAAAAATAACTCGCCCTTCTCAACTAACCTCAAAGACACATGAGGATCGCCTTTCTTGACGCCCCAGAAATGATGAGCTACAAGGAGATTGCATAAAGGTTGGTGTTTCCGGCTCTACAATAGATCCAATGCGGCATGGAATATTAGCCAAACTTTGCGAGCGTCGCAAAGGCAACTTATTGGAAAAACCTTGCGTGAACGTTTCCACGACTCCTGTAGACCTCGACCTCAACAACTTATTTCCCTTTGAACTGGATGAATTTCAGCAACAAGCGATCGCTGCCCTGAATGCAGGGCGATCCGTCGTTGTCTGTGCGCCCACCGGTTCCGGAAAAACCCTAATCGGAGAATATACCATTCACCGGGCATTAGCGCGGGGCGGTCGCGTCTTTTATACCACTCCCCTCAAAGCGCTTTCTAACCAAAAACTCCGAGATTTTCGCGAGGAATTTGGCGCAGAAAATGTCGGTTTGCTCACAGGCGATGTCTCAATCAACCGGGATGCGCCAATTTTGGTGATGACGACAGAAATCTTCCGGAATATGCTATATGGAACGCCAATCGGGGAAGTCGGCACGTCTCTGGTAGGCGTTGAGGCGGTGGTGCTGGATGAGTGCCACTACATGAATGACCGACAACGCGGCACTGTTTGGGAAGAATCGATTATCTATTGCCCCCCAGAAATCCAGCTCGTTGCCCTTTCGGCAACCGTTGCCAATAGCGACCAACTAACAGACTGGTTGAACTTGGTACATGGTCGGGCAGAACTCATTTACTCGGACTTTCGACCGGTTCCCCTACAGTTTTATTTTGGCAACCCCAAGGGACTTTTCCCGCTTTTAGACGAAAACAAGAAACAAATTAATCCCCGCCTGAAACCGAAAAACAAGGGAGGCGCCAAGGATAAGGGAGGACGCCCGGAAAGTCCTAGCATGACGTTCGTCCTAGAACACCTGTGGCAACGGGATATGCTACCAGCAATTTATTTTATCTTCAGTCGGCGGGGCTGTGATAAAGCCGTCGAAGAAATGGGTAACTTATCGTTGGTGAATGAACAAGAAGCGGCACAACTCAAAGTCCGCATTGATGAATTTATGACTCGCAACCCGGATGCCGGACGGGCGGGGCAAGTAGAACCGTTGTATCGAGGCATTGCCGCCCATCATGCCGGAATTTTACCTGCATGGAAGGGGTTTGTTGAAGAATTGTTCCAACTGGGTTTAGTTAAAGTGGTGTTTGCCACGGAAACCCTGGCGGCGGGAATTAATATGCCAGCGCGAACCACCGTAATTTCGACTCTTTCCAAACGCACCGACCGAGGACATCGCCTGCTGACAGCTTCGGAATTTTTGCAGATGGCGGGACGTGCCGGACGGCGAGGGATGGACAGCACGGGCTATGTAGTCACCTTACAGACGCGATTTGAAGGGGCAAAGGAAGCGGCTTATCTAGCAACCTCTGGGGCTGACCCGTTGGTGAGTCAGTTTACGCCAAATTATGGAATGGTGCTAAATTTGCTGCAAACCCACTCGATTACAGAAGCTAAAGAGTTGGTGGAACGCAGCTTTGCTCAATATTTAGAGACATTACATCTGCGACCTCAGCAACAGGCAATTACGGAGTTAACGACAGAATTAACAAAACTGGAGATTCAGCTTGCCCCCGTAGACGCGAAAGCGATCGCCAATTATGAAAAAATTAGCGATCGCCTCAGAGAAGAACGCCGCCTCCTCAAAATCCTCCAAACTCAAGCCGAAGAAGCCCAAACTGGCGAAATTGCAAGAGCCTTGCAAGATGCGCCACCGGGAATTCTCCTGTTTTTAAAGGGGAAATATGTCCCCGTGTCAAATCCTGTACCGGCTGTATTAATTAGCAAGGAAAGAGGTCGCGGTAAAGCGCCTTATTTGGTCTGCTTGAGTGCGGATAATCGTTGGTATGTGGTGACAACGACTGATGTTGTGGGTTGGAATGCCCAAGTAAAAGCGATCGCAATTGGTTCAACCCAACCACCCTTAGAACTGACACTAAAACCTGGTCAAACGCGACGCGGTACCCGCGAAACAGAAGCGATCGCCTTTTTAATTCCGACAGATGCCGAAATGGAAATCCCGCCTGAAGTCCAGGCACAACAACAAGTCGTAGATGCCGTAACCGAGCAACTAGAAAATCATCCCCTGCGGCAATGGGGCAATCCGGCAAACCTGCTGAAACGCCAAAATCGTCGATTAGCTTTACAAGAAGAAATCAATGAGCGTCAAGAGCAATTTCGAGCCAACCAAGCTCATCACTGGCAGGAATTTAATAACCTGATTGAAATTTTACGAGCCTTTGGTTGCCTCCAAGATGTGAAACCCACGGCATTAGGACAAGCCGCCGCCGCCATTCGGGGCGATAATGAACTCTGGCTAGGATTGGCGTTGATGTCCGGGGAATTCGATCAGTTAGACCCCCACCACCTAGCAGCAGCAATGTGCGCTCTCGTGAGCGAAACGCCCCGTCCCGATAGCTGGACGAACTACCAACCCCCGCAAACCGTAATTGAGGCATTGGCAGGTTTAAGAGGAACACGGCGTCAGTTATTCCAATTGCAACGACGCTATCAGGTGGCATTACCTGTTTGGTTGGAGTATGAATTAGTGGGAGTAGTTGAGCAATGGGCATTAGGGGTGGAATGGACAGAGTTAGGCGCTAACACCAGCCTGGATGAAGGGGATGTGGTGCGGATGTTGCGTCGAACCGTGGATATTTTATCGCAAATTCCCTATGTACCAAACGTCGCAGATTCCTTAAAACGCAATGCGGTGCGGGCGATTGGGCTTCTTGATCGCTTCCCAGTTAATGAGATAGTTGATTAGACTGCGATCAGGCTATTACTGATTTGGGCTTGGGCGGCTGTAAGTAATAAATATGTTTATTCCCCCTTGAGCCACCTGTTAACGTGCAGGCGAACAATTCAGGCTATAGAAACGCGACTAATTAAGGATGAAATTGTGTTGAGGAGTGATTCTTGTGACCATAGGAACAGCCTATGTGCTGAAAATCAGCATGGACGACTGGAAGCTTCAAAGGTTGACCCCTCTCAGTCCCCCCACGCTTCGGGGGGAAGCAGGAAATCAGACTCCCTCCCCTTTATAAATACAGGGCTAAGAATAGGTATTCCGATTCACAAACTTGTCCTTGGTACATTCCTCGGAACATTCCTTAATACCCTCGTCCTGCTACCCGCAACATTCGGGCAAACAGTACCACTCGGAGTTGTGAAAAGTCCTGAAAATGCCGGATACTGGTCAGGAATTACCCAACGTATGCAGTCAGCAGGTGTTGCCTATTGCGTGGTTGACTTTGCACAAGTACGCCAAGCTTCCGACTTGGGAAACACTCAACTGCTATTTTTACCCAATATTGAACGACTTGAACCCGCACAACTTACCGCCCTAGAAGACTGGATGAGTAAAGGTGGTCGAGTAATTGTTAGCGGTCCTATGGGGACGCTTTCGCAACCGGAAGTCCGCAATCAATTACGGGGTCTTTTAGGCGCTTATTGGGGTTTTGCCCTGACAAAACCTTCCAGTTTAGCCGCCTTACGCATTAACAAACAAAACTGGGTACAAGACACCACACTCGCTAACCCAATTCAAGGCGGTGTTGTGATTCCTGCTGGTTTAAATTCAACTACCGCCGCCGTCTGGAGTCAGAGTGACAACAAACCGCCGGCAGTTGTTACAACCGAGAAAACGACCTTTTTCGGCTGGAATTGGGGCATTGAGCAAGTTGCTCCTGCTGCAACGGATAGTGCATGGTTACGGGCGGCTTTGGCTCGTTATGGGGTAACATCAACCGAGGGAAGCAAGACCTCATCACCGCAAAAATTCTGTGTCCCTTCCCAAGCGGCAATGGCAATGCTTCAACAAAACACGGCATCGCAACCGAAACCTTCAACTCCGACAAGAATTGCCCAAACTGAACCGGATTTTGGGGTAGTGCCGCTACAACTGCCGTCCAATAAAACGGGAGTGCTGACGGCAAGGGACGTGACTGCAATGACTCAGGAGTTGGAAAATCTGATTGGTCGGTTTGAAAGTGCCTTTTTATCAGCTAACGCGGCGAATAGTGGTGTTAATTTACCAACTAGTATCGCGATCGAGCAATTTTTGCTTCCTGGAAATAAAGGGACGGGCGGCGCGAATACTTCCCAACTTACCACTCCCGCCGCGATTGGGGCGATCGTTAGCGCGAGGACGGGCTTGCAAAACTTCCTCACTGCGGTGGCTCAAAAGGATTATGATCGGGCAAGACAGCAGTGGTTCCAGGCACGACGCACGCTTTGGGACAACTACCCAACCGAGCGAAAGCTTGCACAGCCTGAAATTCGGGCAATATGGTTAGATAGGGGTACGATTGTCCGTGCTAAGTCAGAGCAAGATTTAGCCAAGATTTTCGACCAACTAGCTGCCGCAGGGTTTAATACGGTCTTTTTTGAGACGGTGAATGCCAGTTATCCGATTTATCCCAGTCGCGTTGCACCCGTACAAAACCCGTTGGTAAAGGGTTGGGACCCGTTAGCAGCAGCGGTTAAATTAGCCCATGAGCGCGGTATGGAGTTGCACGCTTGGGTGTGGATATTTGCCGCCGCGAATCGCCGCCACAACGCGATTTTGAACCAACCTGCGGACTATCGGGGACCTGTGTTAACGGCGCATCCCGATTGGGCAATGTTCGATCGCCAAGGGCGGTTGTTCGATCAGAATAATAAAAAGGCGTTTTTTGATCCGGCGAATCCAGAGGTGCGGAGTTATCTGATGAACCTTTTGGAGGAGATTGCAACGCGCTATGACGTAGATGGCATTCAGTTGGATTATATTCGCTACCCGTTCCAAGAGCCTAGTGTGAATCAGACTTATGGTTATGGTCGGGCAGGACGTCAGCAGTTTCAGGCTCAGACAGGGTTTGATCCGCTTAATGTTTCAGTTGGCGATCGCATTTTATGGAAAAAGTGGACGGATTTTCGTATCCAACAAATCGATAGTTTTGTGTCGTTGGTGTCTCGACGCCTTAAGGCACAACGCCCTAACTTAATTTTATCCACCGCTGTATTTCCTCTACCGCGTCCGGAGCGGTTGCAACGATTGCAACAAAACTGGGAAGATTGGGCAATTCGGGGCGAGATTGACTTGATGATCCCAATGACTTATGCCTTGGATACCAGGGGTTTGCAGTCCTTAGCACAGCCAGTGTTGTCGCAATCAACGCTCGGTTCGGCATTAATTTTACCGGGAATTCGACTGTTAAATTTGCCGAATCAGGTAGCGGTTGACCAAATTCAATTGTTACGGGATTTGCCTACGGGTGGCTATGCTTTGTTTGCTGTGGAAAATTTGGATGCGAATCTGCGTAATATTTTAAGTCGCACTCAGGGCAGAGGTACGCCTTCAACGAATGAACCTGTGCCTTATCGTCAACCTTTAAAAGCGGCAGCGGCACGTTATGCGGCGTTGCAACGGGAATGGGGTTTTCTGTTATCAACTAATCAAATTTGGATGCAACAACCAGCGCTTTCGGAATGGGGTAAACAAACGGATGCGCTTTTAATGGTATTAAATCAAGTGGCGGCAGACCCTTCGGCGCAGAATATATTGTCGGCAAAAACATCCCTTTTATCATTCCGTTCGCAATTTCAACGATGGATGCAACAGCAAGCGGTTAAGCAACCGTATCAAGTTCAGGTATGGGAAAATCGTCTAGCAACAATTGAACAATTAGTGCATTATGGTGAGCGCACTGGAGCCAGTCGAAATGCTTCGGCGGCAGGGCAATAATAGACATTATTGCGTCAATAGTTTTTAGGCTCAACAAAGCACGTCCGTAAATTGAACTAACTTTAATGCGCCTAATATATCTGTCATAGCGTTGCGATCTTTCGCCTTAGCTATGGGCTAATTATATCGATTTAGCAGCCTTACAACAGAGTGCGTCAAATCTTTCAGCAATTGGGAGCAATGAAAGATTTAAAAAACCAACTTTCGGATTTTTCCTACAGGTTATATTCCTCCTAGGGAAATTTTAGTAGCGCCAAGCGTAGA
>CADCTM010000263.1 GCA_902805485.1 uncultured Coleofasciculus sp.
GCAACATGACCGACAACCATCCCATATGTCCCACCAGAAAACCGTCCATCGGTAATCAAACCAACCGCATCCCCCAAACCCGCACCAATAATTGCCGACGTTGGTGCCAACATTTCCCGCATTCCTGGTCCCCCCTTCGGACCCTCATAGCGGATGACCAGCACATCCCCGGCATGAATCTGACCCGCCAGAATCGCATCTAGGCAAGCTTCTTCAGATTCAAACACCCGTGCCGGACCCGTAAGTTGAGGCTTTTTGACGCCAGTGATTTTAGCAACCGCCCCTTCGGTGGCAAGATTGCCTCTTAAGATTGCTAAATGTCCTTGAGCGTATAACGGATTATCCCAAGGACGAATCACATCTTGGTCTGTTGGAGGTTCTTCTGGAACATCTGCCAAAACTTCTGCAATTGTTTGCCCTGTAATGGTTAATGCCTCGCCGTGCAATAAGCCATGTACTAGCAGCATTTTCATCACCTGGGGAATGCCACCAGCACGGTGTAAATCCGTAGCGACGTACTGCCCGCTCGGTTTAAGGTCACAGAGTACGGGAACTTTCGCCCTAATTGTTTCAAAATCATCCAGGGATAACTCAACGCCGATGGTATGAGCGATCGCTAAAAAATGTAACACTGAATTCGTAGAGCCACCGACTGCCATGACTACTGCGATCGCATTTTCAAATGCTTGACGAGTTAAAATCTGGTGCGGCAACAACTGCTTGCGTATTGCCTCTACCAACACAAATGCCGATTTTTCCGCACTATCAGCTTTTTCCGCATCTTCGGCTGCCATTGTCGAAGAATAGGGTAAACTCATTCCCATCGCTTCAAACGCCGACGACATCGTATTCGCCGTGTACATTCCCCCACAGGAACCCGCACCAGGACAAGCTTTGCGTTCCACTTCCATCAATTCGGCTTCGTCAATCTTGCCTGCGCTGTATTGCCCCACCGCTTCAAAGGAACTAATAACGGTTAAATCCTTGCCGTTGTGATGTCCCGGTTTAATTGTGCCGCCGTAGACAAAAATTGCGGGTATATTCATTCGGGCAATCGCAATCATCGCCCCTGGCATATTTTTATCGCAACCACCAATTGCCAAAACACCATCCATACTTTGTCCAGTGCAAGCGGTTTCGATGGAATCGGCAATCACTTCTCGCGATACAAGGGAATACTTCATCCCTTGGGTACCCATCGAAATGCCGTCGCTAATCGTAATTGTGCCGAACATTTGCGGCATCGCCTCCGCATTTTTCAGCCCGGCTTCGGCACGTTTTGCTAGCACATCCAAGCCCATATTGCAAGGAGTAATTGTGCTGTAACCATTGGCAACACCGACAATAGGTTTGGTAAAATCGCGATCGCCAAAACCAACGGCGCGTAACATGGCTCTATTTGGCGATCTTTGCACGCCTTGGGTAATGACTTGGCTCTTTAAGTTGTCCGGCATTGATCTGTTCTTCCCTGAGAAGAGTAGCAGCTATTTCTTGATTGTCTCAGAATGGGCGATCGTTTGGCAGGGTGTTGTCGGGGCAACCTCCTTACTAAAGCTTCAGCAGTAGTTGCCTTACGGGATTAAAATAACGAGTTTACTCATCCACCCTAAAAGTTCCCCCAAGAATAACAGAACAACCTACGTTAATACTCTTCAATCTGAGATCATTTAAGAACAACACGCGCGGCAAAGAATTCTGAGCATGAATGTCAGTGAACTGAGGCGGCGATATGCAGCAGGGGAACGGGAGTTTCGAGCTGCTAATCTCCAAGGAGCATCCTTAAAGGGAGTTGACTTAAGCAACATCAACCTGCTCAGAGCCAACTTGAGCAATGCTAATTTTACAGGTGCATCCCTCAGTAGTGTCAACCTACGGGAAGCGAATCTTAGTGACGCTATCCTCCGAGAAAGCGATTTGTCTGAGGCAAATTTAATTGGTAGCAACTTACTTAATGCCAATCTTAGTGAAGCCAACTTGAGTAATGCAAGTTTGAGGGCGGCTAATTTGAGTAATGCCAATCTGAGTGGGGCAAACTTAAGGGAAGCGATTCTTAGTGAAGCAGTTCTTAAAGATATTAACTTAAGTCAAGCCATACTGATTGATGCCAATCTCAGCCGGACGAATCTTTCTAATGCTAATTTAACGGGAGCAATTCTGGAAGGGGCAAATTTAACAAATGCTTTGATCGCTGGGGGAAATTTGACAGGAGCAAATCTTACTAACGCACTTTTACAGGGAGCCAATTTTACAGGCGCAAACCTCAGTCAGGCAAATCTCAGTAGGGCAAAAGTGAATGGTACAAACATGGCAGATGTTTTGCTTATTGGCGCTAATTTGAGAGGCGCAAATGTAAGCTGGACAACGCTACGGGGAGCTAATTTAACTAAGGCAAATTTGTATCGGGCTAAGTTGTGTTGGTCTAATTTAACGGGAGCAATTTTGGTTGAAGCAGTTTTGTTAGATGCCAATCTCAATCAGATTAACCTACGGGATGCCAACTTAACGGGAGCAATTATGCCCAATGGATTAAACCATGAGTAAGGGCAATTTTCCGGAGTTTGCCCCTACTCCAATAAGATGACAACAAACAACTACTTAACATCAAAAGTGACTCTTAACTCCACCATTTTGGATTCTTATTCATAAAATCCAACAAAGCTTTGTACTTAGGTGAAGTTTCTTGAGTAACATAATCTAATGCACCCCAACTTCCCCACTTTGTTGGTTGACTGACATCGACATAGTGGTTAAATAAAGTTCCTCCTGCCTTCTTCCAGCCATTTAATATTTCTGTGTACAACTCATACATCCTCGGATGTCTGTTCACCGCAATCAAAAATTCGGTTAATTGATCGTTATTAACGGGATCACCAATGCCGACAATATGGCTACCTCCTTCATAAACCACCATTTTTAGATTTTTGGCTGTAGTAACTTTTTGAAAATAACTAAAAGCATCAATTGTTGATTTGATAGTATCTCCTTCTTTTAACAATCCACCTTTTGTTAATTGAGTAAAAGCTTTATCCAATCCTCCATCTGGATCTTTGCGCCAACTCAAAACTTGCTCTACATTCTCCTTACTTCCTAAACCTCCACTAAAATAACCTGTAATTGCTAAGGCATCGATTCCATGTTTGTAGCAAGGTTCATTTCCTTGAGCTGCCCAAAGTGGACATTGCAAGACAGACTCTTCTAAACCTCGCCAAGCTGTCTGTGTACCCATCACACAAACCACTCGATTCTTATTTTTTTCGCCAAATACTTGCTTTTTCCAGATGTCACAAATTTGGGCAGATTTCATGCCATTCCACTGCATCCAGGCATCCCCTTTATCGCCCCACTTTGCTCTTCCTTGAACATTGCCATACTGAGCTTGCTGAAATTGCCAATTCCAGGCTTCATTGCTGTATTCTACATAAGCTTTCAAACTAGGATCTAAATTTGCTTTTATATATTGAGCGAATTT
>CADCTM010000264.1:0-1161 GCA_902805485.1 uncultured Coleofasciculus sp.
AATTTTTCTAAAATCAATCCAACTTTACCAGAATCCGGTAATTTAAACTATGAACATTAAAACCCATCACTGTCTCAAAACACTTTCTTTAGTTTTATCTTTAGAGCTAGCAATGAGTACCAGTTTGCCCGCCGTCGCAACTGAATATACTCTGGGACAGCAACCGCTCGTGAGTGCAAAAGAAGTGCTGATCGCCCAACGCCGACGCGCCCGACTTCGTTTTAGAGTGCCCAATCTCAGAGCATCTGGTAATCTACGTGGCGGCGCGGCACGAGGTAACTGTAGCGTTGACGGTATCTCAAAAGTAGAGGTTGTCCCCTTGGTACCGACGACTAACATCGGTTTGACTGTAGCGGCGAAACCGACCTTCTTTTTTCAAGTTTCTAAAAGCGCCGCAAAAGAAGCAAAATTCAGCCTTTTGAATAAAGAAGGTGATGATACTCTTTATGAGAAAACGTTCCCTTTAACGAGTACGGGTGGAGTAATGAGCTTTACCCTGCCAGCGGATGCTCAAACCCTAGAAGTTAACAAAGAATATCGTTGGTCGCTGGAAGTTATTTGTGATACTCAAGACGGGGATCAAGGCGGAAATACTCATGTAGAAGGAGCAGTTAAACGAGTCACACCAGAAGCACCAATAGCGCAGGAGTTAAACAATGCACCAATAAGCGATCGCCTCACTATTTATACCCAAGCTGGCTACTGGTACGATACGGTAAAAACCCTCGCTCAATTACGCTTGGATAATCCGAATGACTCAACTTTAAAAGAAGAATGGACAGATCTACTCGATGAGGTTGGTTTAAACACAATTGCTCAACAACCCCTAGTTCAGTGCTGTACCCTAGACAATCAATAGACAGAAAGTACTTCCTTCTTCTAAATTCTCTCTTAGCCCTCCTTCAAAAGGGGGGTTAGGGGGAGGGCTTCATTGGTATTTCAACTGATTTTTCCGCCTTGTGGAGAAGTCGTTTCATTACTGTTTAAACTTATGAATTTGTTTAACCCAGCGTCGTCGGTCAGGATGTTCTAAATCAAGGATATTTTCTAAAGACCAATGGAAGTGAAACGCAATAAATGCTACCTCTTCGTGCAGTTGCTCCGAGGGGTAGCTTAAGATTCCCCCGACAGAGAAAGCTCCACACTAAACTGACTACTACA
>CADCTM010000264.1:1265-7368 GCA_902805485.1 uncultured Coleofasciculus sp.
TTCCCTTCCTGATTAATGCGATTATAAAACTCCCGTAAATAACTTAAATCAAAGGTAAAAAGATTTTCTAATAACTCAGGAGTGATTGAAGGAATACTGCCCAAACGGGTAATTACTTGTGAAAGCATCACCAAAACCCCATATTCTGGTTCAATTTGAACACGGCGGTCTTTTTGAACAGCAATTTCATCTTTAGCCGTTGCCAGACGCATTACCCCTTGGCGATGAAGATTTCCCTGAGCATCAACTAATCCTCTAGGTAAGATAAAATTAAATTCTGTGTTCATCGCTATGCTCCGATTAAAAATGTAAAATTAGAAACTCATAAGTATTAATTTCTAATTCTTAATTTTTAATTCTTCTTCCTGCTCTAGTTCATTAATTTGGCGATAAAACTTCTGGAGATAACTGAGGTCACAGGCAAAAAAACCTTCAACAACAGTAGGACTGACTTCCTCCAAAGCCCCAAGGCGGGTAATCACGCGAGAGAGAATGATTACCGTTGCATAAGCGGGATTAGATTTTACACGGGGGTCGCGCATCGGCACAATTTCATCCATCGCCCTTGACAAACGCATCACCCCAATTCGATGGAGGTTGCCATCTTCATCTAGATAGCCCTTGGGTAAAGTAAATTCAAACTCAGTTTGCAACATCCTATTTTATTGCGATCGCGCTGCTTTAAGCAGATCGCCTAAACTCTTCAATCGCCACTTCCAGCTCCTCAATTTCCAATTCATTACTAGAAGCATTGACATCTGTCAAAGTATAACTGGTCGGCCAAGCTCTCTGAAATTCAAACCTCGCTTGGATTGTACCTGCCTGGTCATAGATCGTCAAAGAACCATCGCGGCGTTGTCTCAATTGCGAATCTTTTTCCGCCCATTTCCCCGCCTGCACTGCCTCAAACCATTTCCACAGCGTCATCGAACAAGTCATTCCCCGGCGTAAAACCAGATTATTCGTCTTAACATTACCCGGAACTTTAGTACGAACGACTAAACCATGTTTAGATTTACCCCACTTTTGCGGAGTCACCTCACAAACCTCAATCACCTCAGCCGTCTGCTTAAAACCTTTGCACTCCATAAAGTAGGCATCTACTGGGTCTTTACTATCATCCAGCTTCAGCTCCACATAGAAACGGCAAGTTGTGAGAATTTCTGGAAAATTGTTAATCAGGTTTGGCATCATCCCTCCTAGCAAGGGCGCTTCTTGAACAGGGCTTAAATCGGCATCTTCTCCTCCCTTAAAAAGGCCGGAGCGACCGGAGCAAAGCGTGAGGATGAGGAGCTTGGGGGGATCATAATCTGGCGCTACCCACCCAGCATCACCATCCCCAGCCCCCTACCTAACCTTATTGCACCCGCTCAATACCTTCGTGAACTACAGTTATGCTTTCGCTAGCCACATCAGTGCCACCCGCTTCGAGCTTCGGTCCTTCATACTTCGTCGGGTAACAATTAACCATTTCCCAACGCGCCTTCATCTCCCCCCCTTGGTCGTAGACAGTCACTGACATCGCTTTACGCATCTTCGTCCAGTCAGACTTACCGCCTGCATTTTTGTTGCAGTCTGCATACCACTTGTAGAAGTCAGTGTTGGTAGTTGCGACATACTTGACCGTTACAGGTTGAAACTTAACGCGAGTGGGAGCAGCTTGACGAAGGTTAATAGCATTTTTTGCTGAACCGAGAACTTTGTCACCACCGGCGGCGGGATTTTCCGAAGACAAACCAGTTACTTCAAGAATCATCTTATCTGTCAAACCATCAGCCTCACAGTAAAATCGACAAGCGACTAGTAATTCATCTGTTGCGGGCATAATTCAATACTCCTTAAGCTTGATCAAAGTTCCTAGAACAACCATTAGACACTTCTTGTATGAATCAGGAATTGCTCCTTTTTAAGGGGAAAAACCCGATTAAAACTCCGGTTCCCCCCAAATTTGGGGGGTTAGGGAGGCAAACTTCAATTCCTGCTAGAACTCTACTCTATTCATCCTCACCACTCCACTGACTGATACGGAAGATCACAAATTCTGCAGGTCGCACTGGACAGACGCCGATTTCCACATATAAACGACCCAACATCATTGTGTCAGGAGTGTTGAGTTCACCATCACACTTAACATAAAACGCCTGCTCTGGCGTAGCGCCAAACAAAGCACCTTCCCGCCAAATTCGTTCCAAGAAATTATTCACCGTCCGTCTGACACGCGCCCACAAATCTTCATCGTTTGGCTCGAATACTACCCACTGCGTTCCCAGCTCAATTGATTTCTCAATGTAACTAATTAGACGGCGGACGCTGATGTAACGCCATTCCGTCTTATCGGGTTCTACTAAAGTCCTAGCTCCCCAAATCTTAATCCCCCGGTTCGGGAATGAGCGGATGCAGTTAATTCCGATTGGGTTCAACAACTCCTGTTCCCGGAAGTTGCAATCATATGCCAAACCGATGACACCCCTGGGGGTTTCATTCGCTGGTGCCTTATAAACGCCGCGTGTTTCATCAGTACGCGACCAAACTCCCAACATATGACCACAGGGAGGAACAGCGATCGGTCTGCCACCATTCCGGGGATTTGCTACCTTAATCCAGGGATAGTACAGGGCGGCAAACATCGAACGGCGGTTAAATTGATTCAACCACTGGACGACGTGCTGGGGCTTAACTTTATCAGGCGGTGGGTCGAGAACTACCATCCGGTTCGGGGGGTTGGGGGAGGAGTTTTCGCACAAGCTAATCATCAGCTCCATAATGCCATGAACCTGCTCGATATCCATGACACCAGCTTCATAAGCACGCATCAAGTCGGGACAAGCAAGCATGGTGATTTCATCAATCTCAAAAATCCCTTGGATACCCGTGCGCTCATCACGTATTCCTTGCACCTCTTGCGCCAACCGCTCTGGGCTAGATACAACTGGGGGCAGGCTCACCTCATACCGTCCATTAGCAGGTCGTCGCGCCAGGGGTTGTCCAATTTGGGACATATCTGCCACCTCGACAAATGAAGACTCTTGGAGCGCTGTCACCACATAAGTAGCCGCTTCGGCTTCCGGGTTCATGGTCAGGTGTTCGTAGCGTTCCAGTTCCTCGCCATCCCGACTAATTAACACCGTAAAGTATTCCCCGGTATTAAAGGGGGGTTCTGCTTCCGAGTCTTCCGGGAGTGGGGTAGGTTCACCTGGCAAAATTGCCACATCTACCCGTCCATTTTCGATTTCTTCCGGCTGCATGGTAAACAGCAACGCTGGACGGTTTCCCCCGGAGGTTTTAATTTTTAAACCAGTTTCTTCCGGAGGCGGTGGCTCTGTACCGGGGAGTTGTGTACCGATGCTTGTTATCCAACAGCGCCCACCTCCATTTAAGAACCAGCCGTTGACGGCAAAGGGCAAGTAGGCATTAAAGTCTGTATATCCATCGGAGCCTTGTTTGGCAAAGTACTCCATGTACTGGCTCCAGCTTGTTACCAACATGGGTTTGCCCACTTCGGCTTCACCACGTACATCTTCGGTAAAGCCAATAAATCCCGCTATATTGGTTTGAATACCTTCTATTGGGCGGCTGCCCCGGTCAATTTCTTCAACGTATACACCAGGAGCAAAATAATCGAGTCTTGCCATGAGTGGTTCACCTGTGTTGGATAGTAGTTGGCATCATGCCGGTTACAAACTTGCTTTGACTGGGTTGGGGTAGTTGGGATTGGTCAGATCTCCTTGCCTTGATAGTGCCTGAAGCCCATTATTTTGCAGGTGAAAGGGTGTTGTCACTGTCACACATAAAGCGGCACGTAAGGGCACACCCAAGGCACTCCACAAAGCGGCGGTATCAGTGGGATGAATCGTTGTAACGCTCATCGGTAAGTTACCATAACCGCGTAGTACAGGCGCTAATAAGTCTTCTGTGATGAAGGGGTGAGGCAGC
Organism: uncultured Coleofasciculus sp.; assembly: GCA_902805485.1. Classification (GTDB taxonomy): domain Bacteria; phylum Cyanobacteriota; class Cyanobacteriia; order Cyanobacteriales; family Coleofasciculaceae; genus CADCTM01. Next base: position 5,199 of record CADCTM010000264.1, read on the forward strand.
AGCAGCATTAATGCCTCTGAAAGCAGATGCTGTTCGCCCAAGGCAGTATCGCCCCAAGCACTGACTAGAAACGACACATCAAACCAGTTGGCTCGGTCGTTCCCTGATCTCCCCTGCCGTTTCCCCTGATTATTGGTGTTTCCTGATCGAACTGAGGGCGACACCGGGTCGCTGGCTCGCAGGTCATAGCAATATAGGTTTAGCCCAGACCCTGTATTCTGTCGCCAACCCGGGTGATTAAAATCAATTTGCTCAGTCGTGATTAGAGAAGTCCCCCCAGCCAGTAGTCTTGCCAAGGTTTGGGCAACAGCAGGGATCATGAGACTGGTTGGTAGATTGTACAGCTATAGATTAGAGATACAGCTAACCTGCTGGTTATTAGACTTTGGTCGAAACTTTAAAGAATTATGTGTTAAACGGCTTAATGGGCATCCGGCAAGACACAGTTAACTTAATATCTCCTAACGCACAGAGGTTGACAATTCTTAATAAGAAAATTCACTAATCTCCACCCTTGATGTAACTTAATATTGATGATTTATTTTATCCCCGGATCTGGAAGTCTTTCTTGAGTTTCAGGAGAAGCGATAAAATGACTTGAATTTAAGTAGATTCAGTTAAAATTAAGTTACTTCTGCCGCAGTGTAGGATGCCAGGGAATTAGCAATGAAAGGTAGTAGACAAAACTTAGCTGTAGAGAAGCATCAACCTTCTTCTGGCATTTATTCTTCCCATATGCCTTCTCCTTTTGATCCAAGGAGTATCTGTCAGCGGCAAGTAGAACAGTTAGGGGCACAATTGCCGATTGTTTGCGCTTGGATTGTTTACCAAGACCCGAAGCAAGGCAGTCGTCAATCAGTTGTTCACTACACGCAAAAACAAGCCAATTCTTATCCAACTTTATCTTATTTAGAGATAGAGGATCGGTTTACTGAGTCTTTACCGATAAAAACGTTGTTTGAAGTTGGGGCAGTGGGCAGCCTCAAAGCAATGGTCTGCCTTTTAGACCAGTATTGCTCGGAACCAGAATACCTACTGTTATGGGCTTATGAACCGCTTTCAACATTTCAGCAACAGTGGGTACAAGAGCAAGCACAATTTCTGATTAATTATCTAAACCTTTGTCGAGAGTGTTGTCGTCAACAATCAGAGATTCAATTACTTGAGCAAGTGGTACGGCGGACAGAACATCAACTGCGAAATCCTTTAGCTCTAATTGGACTTTATACTGCCAATCTTTGCCGAGGATTGCCAGCCGGTATTATGAAAGAGCAGGCACTAGTGATCGGTGAGACTGTTAAAGAGTTAAGTACGATACTGACAGATTTGCTGTCCTGTGGTCAACAGGAAAAACTGCGGGTTGCGGTTTACGATTTACGAGAAATATTATCTGAGAGTATAAAAGGACTGCAACCCTGGATAGAGCAAAAACAACTACAGTTCATTTATCCAGATTCAGCATTTACAGTAGCAGTTGATCGATGTCAAATTAAACAGGTTTTTGATAATCTTTTGAGTAACGCCGTGCATTTTAGTCCGGTCGGTGGGACAATAACTTGTCAGTGGCAAATCTTTCGCCATGAAGTGTTATTTGAAATTTGTGACCAAGGAACAGGACTTTCTGAAGAAGATTTAAAACAAGCCTTTACCGCATTTTATACCCGTCGCCCTGGAGGAACAGGATTAGGTTTAGTGATCGCAAAAAAAATCATACTCGATCATCAAGGTAGTCTCTGGGTACAAAATCTTCCAGGCGGAGGGGCACAGTTTTCCTTTACCCTACCACGCTCAAATTCTTTAACCTCCTAAAGCGGTGTAAAGTATTGGTGGTTAAACAGCTCAAGATAAAAGGAGGCGAAATGCGATTCATGGTAATTGAGCGCTTCAAAAACCGTGACGCTGTGACGATATATCAGCGCTACCGAGAGCAAGGGCGGATGATGCCAGAGGGTTTAAAGTATGTCGATAGTTGGGTTGAGGCAAACTTTGATCGTTGCTTTCAACTGATGGAATGTGACGACTTGCGCTTGTTTCAGCAGTGGGTTTTGCAGTGGCAAGACTTAGCTGAGTTTGAGATCGTTCCTGTCGTTGGCTCAAAAGACACTTTAGAGGCAATTACTGCCAGACTATAACCACTATTTTATTAGATTTCAAGCCTCAAGTTTGTTAA
>CADCTM010000264.1:7378-13055 GCA_902805485.1 uncultured Coleofasciculus sp.
AAATCTAATTTTATCTCGCGTGCATCTAGTGGTTCCTATTCATAAATTAAGAACTTACAAGAAGTCTATTACTTTTATGAGTGTGGGAGCAAAACTTAATACCAGTTAGACCAATCTTTTATTAAGTCATAAAAATATTGTAAAGCGCTTGCACAAATACCAGAGAAAACGCTGATAAGTATTTAGCTACCTCGCAAAACCCAAAAGTGAGAGGCTTCCCTATGGACTTAGGAGGGTACCGATGATGACCACCACTAGACCAATTTCAATAATATTAGTCGATGATGACCAGCGCTTTCGTAAGGGATTGCATACCCTGCTGGACTTTTATAATACAAATGGCACAAAACGTTTTGAAGTGGTCGGCGAAGCGGCTTCGGTAGACCAAGCCCTAAACTTGACAATAGAACAACATCCGGCATTAATTTTGCTGGATTTAGAATTACCTCCCAGTGACGGAGTAACCGCCTTAATTCGCTTGGGAGAACTACAATACAAAGGAAAAGTACTGGTTTTATCAGCCCACCATGAAGACGAATGGGTGTTTCGGGCAATGCAAGCGGGTGCTTCGGGGTATGTATTTAAAGACCGTATTGCCACCCAATTATGCGATGCGATCGCCACAATTTTAAATGATGAAGTGTATCTATCTCCAGAAGTCGCCACGCATTTTTTTCGCCTGTTTCACTTTTACGCCGGACGTTCATTGCAAGCCAAGCATACAATTCATTTGACCGAACGGGAGCAAGAAGTTTTACATTGGTTAGTACAAGGAGCATCCAACGAAGAAATTGCCCAACACCTGTATATTACTGTGGCTACTGTGAAAGCTCATCTTACTGCTATCTTTGAAAAACTTAAGGTAACAAGTCGCAGTCAGGCAATTGTCAAAGCCTTAAAACTCGGTTTAGTTTGTGCCTAATTCGGAACGGGGTAGAAGGGCGCTGGCTCTAGGTTTCGGGGCAGAAGGGCAGTGCCCTTACTACTATATATTTAGCATCAAGTATAGATGAGTAACTATTTGGCGATCGCTACTGTAACCGCTGTCTTACAAAGAACCTTGCAAGCTATTGTGCAAGTCGATGTGGATGGCGCAAGAGTCACAACACTTCGTCCCGATACGGTAGGAAGTGGCACACCAGAAGCGGGAGTGAACCTTTATCTTTACCACGTTATGCCTAACCCCGCGTGGCGGAATACTGATCTACGTACTCGCTTCTCGGAGGGGCAATTTGCCAAACGTCCCCAAGCGGCACTGGATTTATACTACATTCTGAGCTGCTACGGTAATGAAATCGAGTTAGAACCTCAGCGCCTGCTGGGTAGCGTTGTGCGTACCCTTCATGCTCGCCCGGTAATCACACAGGAGACGATTCGGGATACTTTAAGTAATTCGGCTTTTACCTTTTTGGCAGATTCTAACCTCGCCGAACAGGTAGAAACCGTTAAATTTATGCCCGTTTCGATGTCAGCCGAAGAGTTATCTAATATTTGGTCGGTATTTTTCCAGACACCACACACCCTCTCAATTGCTTACCAGGCAGGGGTTGTGTTGATTGAGAGCGATGATATACCCCAGAGAGCATTACCAGTACGCGATCGCAGTAAGTTCGCCGCTATGCCCTTTGGCTTCGCCCCTGTGGTGGAACGGGTGGTGTCACAAGTCGGCACCTTGGAACCGATTGTTGCTGATAGTACCTTAATTGTGCGCGGCACGCGGTTGCGTGGTGAAATTACAAAAATCCGCCTTGCGGGTGTGGAAGTGACGCCCCAAGAAGTAAACGACACCTATATTACTTTTCCACTTACGGCAATGCCGGCGCAATCCCTACGCGCCGGAGTCCAAGGTTTACAAGTCGTTCATTTCCCCCGCCCCAGCACACAGGGGAACCCCATTCGGGTTATTGACTCGAATATTGCTGCCCTAGTAGTGCGTCCAACGATTACAAATATAAGGATTTCAGACTTGGAAGGTCAAGGGAATGAGCTACGCCTTGCTAAAGTAATCGTGCAAGTCGATTTAACAATAACTCGCACCCAACGAGTCGTATTACTGCTAAACGAACGCTCTACTAATCATCCCAGCGCCTACACCTTCGAGAGCGCCCCTCATCCAAATCAGACTAAATCCATTACATTTGCGATTTATGAGGTAAAAGCTGCCGAGTATTTGGTACGGGTGCAGGTGGATGGCGCGGAAAGTTTGTTAACAGTAGATATGGATTCAGAAAGTCCGACATTTGAGCAATATATTAGTCCCGTGGTAGTAATTGCATGAATGCAACACCTCACAACTGGCAAGAAGCGAACCAGCACTACTTAATGGCAGCACTGGCGAGGGTGCGCGATGCTCTTGAGGCAAAAGTTAATGCCGATGAGGAGATGGGGAGTCGGAGTTCATACGAGGAGATCAAGAGAAATTCTCTCTCTCAATTCTCGTCTCCTCCAGCCTTAGAGCAACTTTGCACCAGCTTCGCTCTATCGTCTTTTGAGCGCGATGTGCTGCTGTTGTGTGCGGGGATGGAACTGGATGCCTCGTTCCCTGCTTTATGTGCTACTGCTCAGGGTGATCCGCAACGAGCTTTTCCCACCTTTAGTCTGGCTCTTTCTAGTTTAAATGCCCCACAGTGGAAGGCACTGATGCCGACTTCTCCCCTGCGTCGGTGGCGACTGATTGAAGTTGGGACGGGAAGTGCCCTCACTCTTAGTCCTTTAAGGATTGATGAGCGGATTTTGCACTATCTGACGGGTTTGCAGTATCTGGATGAGCGATTAGCGGGAATTATCGAACCGTTGCCAAAGTCAGGAGAGTTAGTGCCGTCACACCAATATCTGGCGGAGCAGTTGGCGGCAACGTGGTCGCAGGCGTCTGGGACATCAAGCTTGCCAATTGTGCAATTATGTGGTGAGGAAACAGCTAGTAAACGAGCGATCGCTGCCTCCGCTTGTGAACTGGTCGGGTTGAAGTTAAATGTGATTAATGGTGTAGCGATTCCGCTCGGTTTTAGTGACCTCAACCAACTCAAGCAGCTCTGGGAGCGGGAATATTGGCTGAGACCTAGTGCCCTGTTATTAGATTGTGATGAGTTAGATCTAACTGATGCAGCACGAGAAAATGCGATCGCGCAGTTGAGTGAGAGCATTTTCTGTCCGTTAATTATGACGAGTCGAGAAAGAAGGCGATCGCGTTTGCGCCCCCTCATTACCCTTGACGTTCAGCCACCCAGTACAAATGAGCAGCGTATGCTTTGGCATACTACCTTGGGTGCAGCAACATCCAGTCTTAATGGGCAGGTAGAAACATTAGTCTCCCATTTCAACCTCAGCGCCCCTACTATTCACGCTATTTGTACTGAAGCTTTAGGACGCCAAGCCCATGAGTCAGCACTCAGCACTGACTCCTCACTCAGCACTATATTGTGGGATACCTGTCGCTCCCAATCTCGCCCCCGCCTAAATGACCTAGCTCAACACATTGACTCCTCTTCTGCCTGGGAGGACCTAGTATTACCAGAGCGAGAGCGTCAGGTTTTACGGGAGATTGCCGCTCACGTCCGGCAACGCTCCAAGGTATATGAAGGCTGGGGTTTTGCTGGGAAAAGTGGGCGTGGCTTGGGCATTAGTGCCCTGTTTGCCGGAGCCAGCGGTACGGGTAAAACAATGGCGGCGGACGTACTTGCTCGTGAATTGCAACTCGACCTTTACCGCATCGACTTGAGTTCCGTTGTTAGCAAGTACATCGGGGAAACGGAAAAGAACCTGCGACGGGTATTTGACGCAGCAGAGGCAGGTGGGGCAATCCTGCTGTTCGATGAAGCCGATGCCTTGTTTGGTAAGCGCTCTGATGTGAAAGACAGTCACGATCGCTACGCCAATATGGAAGTCAGTTACCTGTTACAGCGGATGGAATCTTATCGAGGTTTAGCCATTTTAACGACTAATTTGAAAGACGCCCTTGATACCGCCTTTCTGCGCCGCATCCGATTCATCATTCGATTCCCCTTCCCAGATGCTACCCAACGGGCAGAGATTTGGCAGCGCATCTTTCCTCGTCAAACGCCGACCGAGAATTTGGATGTGAAGAAGCTGGCTAAATTAAGTGTCGCGGGTGGAAATATCCGCAATATTGCCTTGAATGCTGCGTTTTTTGCGGCGGATGCTGGGGAACCCGTGGGTATGAAACACCTGTTACGAGCAGCTCAAAGTGAATATATCAAGCTGGAAAGACCCCTAACTGACACTGAAGTGAAAGGTTGGGTTTAATATTTATTAATTTTTATTCGCCTTTCGGCTACTGTTTGGGGCGGATAATCCACACTACTATAAAAAGCACCGCTCTAGGCTCAGAGGCAAGGTTGGCTATGGATACCCGGCTGCAAAACGAGGCAAAAGCTCCCTCACCGTCCTCTGCTTCCCCTGTGCAGACGGGCTTATTTCAGTCGCGTCCTTTCACTGAGCCAGAGCAAGAATCTGCTGAAGCGCAAGACTCGTCACACCAGCCCCCTGACCTGCAGACCCAACTGGATAGAGCTTCACGCTTGGGTCACAACTTTAGTCGAGTACAGGTACAGAGTAATACCCCAGCAGTAATTCAGCAGCAACCCATTAGTGGACAGACGGAAGAGCAGCAGGACGAGCAGGAGACCGACTGGGTGGCACCGATTAAGATGATGGCTCCACCTGTAGGTAATCCAATTCAAAGGGAATCGGAGGAAGAACCGATTCAGATGATGCCTCAGTTGGGTTGGCTCTCCCCACGCATTCAACGGGAATCAGAGGAAGAAGAACCAATTCAGATGCAGCCTCAACTGGGTTGGTTGCAACGCTTGCCGCAGGATGACGACGAATCACCAATTCAAATGATGCCTCAGTTGCGGCTGCTCCAACGCCAGGAGCCGGAGGCAGACGAAGAACCTCAAATGCAGCGGATTCAGCTCAAGGTCGTTGTTGGGCAGCCAGGGGATAAATACGAGCAGGAAGCTGACAGTATGGCGGCTCAGGTGATGTCCATGAGCGCACCGCCGACTAATTCTGTACCAATTCAGCGGCAAGGAGAGGAGGAAGAGCAAGAGCCTTTGGTGCAAAGGTCGTCTTTAGCCGACTCAATCACACCGTTGGTTCAACGCCAAACAGAGGAGCAAGAGGAACCGCTTCAAGCCAAGTCGTTGCTGCAACGGGCGGGAAATGGTAACGCTCTTGCAGGTAGTAATGTCGAGAGTCAGCTTAACAGTAGTAAGGGTGGGGGTAGTCCTTTACCGGATGAAGTGCGATCGTTCATGGAGCCTCGCTTTGGGGTAGATTTTAGCTCGGTGCGGGTGCATACTGACTCGACTGCGGTGCAGATGAACAAGGATTTGCACGCCCAGGCGTTTGCTCATGGCAGTGATATTTACTATGGCTCAGGAAAGTCAGCAGCGAAGGATGACTTGACGGCGCATGAATTGACTCATGTGGTGCAGCAGACGGGAGCCAAGAGACTCCAGCAAAAGCCTGTTACTAGCTTGCAGTCGAATAAAGAAACCCTCCAAGCTAAAATCAACCCTGCATTCTCTTTCAACTCTCCAACTGGCAAAGCTATACAACTGAAGCAGGCTCCCGACTCCCCCCAAGCTGATCCTGGTTTCCAGGCAGTTGTTAATAAGACAAAGGGAGTAGCCTCACAGCAAAAAACCCATCC
>CADCTM010000265.1 GCA_902805485.1 uncultured Coleofasciculus sp.
TATTTTCGGCTTTCCGAATAATAAGGGCATACGGTAGATTCTGTCACTCCCCAAAATTTGCCTATATGGAAATAGGTGCGATATTCACGCTAATACTCTAATGTCATCAAGAGTGAGTCTTCTAGACTTACTTTACCCGACTTTCCAGGTTTCTTTTTTTGTTGATTGTGCAGGCGAACTATTTCCACCATTTGCTCAAAACTCTCTCGTTTTACACCTCAGAATCGTTTAAACTCTGCTGGCTTGAGATGTTTAAATTGCTCATATCTCATAAACTTTATTTATAAATAAATAGAGCGCATAGTTTCAGCCCTGATAGTACCCCAGCCGCGACTTTTGCAAGAGGTCTAATAGCCCCAGACTTTAGTTTGTAGGCGACTTGTCAAATTCAGCGATAACCGGAAAATGATCCGATGGCAAAATTCCCTGCCATTTTCCCGTATATACCTGCACATCCCGCAAGCTACATCGCCTGTCATAGTAGATCGTATCGACAGCATCGAAAGCTTTTCCTGTGAAGTCATGAAAGCTTAGTTGATGCTCTAATTCAACATCCGCAAGGGCATCGTGCAGGTGTAATTGATTCGGCAAAGGCTGCTTTAGGGTGTCTCGTGGTGGTGTGCCTGGGGCAGCATTAAAGTCACCTGTGAGGAAAACGCAAGACTCGGTTAAGTTTAACTGTCCTAAGCGATCGCTAATTAACCTTGCCCCCAATTCTCGCGCTCTAGCACTTCTGTAGTCCAGATGAGTATTAAAAATCGTAACCGTGCCTTCCTTACCCGCAACGGCAAACACCGCCCAACTAACCATACGCGGTATAGAATTCCCCCAATCAGCGCTAATACTACCCCCAATTTCAGGAGTATCACTCAAGAAAAAATCATCGCTAGCAAGACACCGCAAGCGATCAAGACGGTAGAAAATGGCACAATATTCATCGATGCCAGTGCCAGTGCGATCGTATCCTACACTTTGATAGTCGGGTAGTAACCGATGCAAATCCAACAGTTGATGTGCTTTACCTTCCTGAGTACCGATGATATCCGGCGCATGAGCGGCGATAAGATGGGCTACTGCATCTTTGCGGACTGTCCAGGCATTATTACCCAAATCTGGCTTGTCATAACGCAAATTGAAGGTCATTATTTTCATGTATAAAAGCGTACCAGATGCCAAAATTGGACGCTAGCATGACAAACCGCACCCATCTAAAATTAATGTCTAATCAGGTAATCTTTGGAATGAAGCAACACAGTTCCTTCATCCGTTGAGCGATCAAGCGTGATTTTATGACTTTGTTCAAAAAGCTTTCTCATTGGTCTTTCCCCTGGTTTAGCATCGGGATGATTGCCATCTTTTTCCTGTCTTTAGCCGTGCGCTTTTGGGGGCTAGAGCGATTTAATGCCCTGGTGTTTGACGAAGTTTATTACGCGAAGTTTGCCAACAACTACCTAACCGGGACGCAGTTTTTTAACGCCCATCCTCCTTTAAGCCAATACATTATTGCCATTGGCATCTGGATTGGCTCTCATGTTTCCATGGGGCAGGATACTGTTAATAGTTTTGCCGGTTCGTTGCGGACGACTTGGAGTTACCGTTGGATTAATGCCTTGACGGGTTCCTTTATTCCCTTAATTGTTGCCGCCCTTGCCTATCAACTTAATCGCCGTCGCAGGTTTGCCTTCATTGCCGGTCTATTTGCTGCCGCTGATGGTTTATTCCTAGTCGAGTCCAGATATGCTCTCAATAACGTCTATCTGGTCATTCTAGGGCTATTGGGTCAATTGTTTTTTTTAATTGCCCTCCACAAACCAAAAGAGCGTCGTTGGGCGAGTCTCGGTTTATCCGGCGTTTTTTTTGGGGCATCTGCCTGCATTAAGTGGAATGGCTTGTGGTTCCTGCTGGGCGTCTATATGATTTGGGCAGCAGCTTGGGTAATCCAACGGATGCAACCCAAAGTGAAACATCAGGAGTCAGAAGTCAGGACGACAAAATCTGCCCAAACACCCCTGGCAAACCTGACTCAGTTGAACATTTTCCACGTTATTTGGTATTTTGCGATTATTCCCGTTGTCACCTACAGCCTGCTCTGGATTCCTCATTTAAAGATGAATCCAACACCAGGTTTTTGGCAAGCGCAAAAGGAAATACTACTATTCCATGAAAAAATTGGCAGTAGTCCAGATGTCCATCCTTACTGTTCAAGTTGGTACAGTTGGATTTTAATGTGGCGCCCAGTTGCCTACTTTTATCAAACTGCGCGTGACACAAATGAACTTGTGCCAACTTACCCGCCCTTGCCGGCTGATTTCGGGAAAGTGATTTATGATGTCCATGCGATGGGAAATCCTTTCCTTTGGTGGCTATCGACGGCGGCAATTTTGTTACTGTTGTTGCTATTGGTTCAACGTTTCGTCGAAGGCACCGGTCGGAAGTCTGCTGCAGGGCCACATACCTGGATTGCGCTGTATCTTGTTCTCAATTGGTTAGCGCAGTTGTTGCCTTGGGTGAGGGTGACTCGCTGCACGTTCATCTACCATTACATGGGAGCATCGGTATTTTCTGGGTTGGCACTCGCTTGGCTAGTTGAGCGTTGGTTGCAAAACCGTGATAAACCTCATTATCGGAGTGCGGGTTTCACTGTCATCGCCGTTGTGATGCTGGCTTTTGTTTTCTGGTTGCCAATCTATTTAGGTCTTCCTCTATCTCCTGCTGATTATCGCCTGCGGATGTGGTTTTCTTCTTGGATTTAGTCCTGACGCCGAACAAATAAGGCGCGATAAACTGGTTCTCCATGAGAAAGAGTATAAAGTTCTCGTTCCGTAGCAATGGGTAGGGGGTTGGTTGATAGCCAGGTATCATTACCTTGTCGTTGAAAGGCGGGGTGGGAAGAAAAGCGATCGCACATTTCCACCGCGACTTCCTCAACATCAGATTGTAGAAAAACAACGCCCCCACCCGTTATATAAGTCGCCAAAGTCTCTACTAATTCTGGCTGCACTACTCGACGTTTCGCTTGTCGCTTTTTGAACCAGGGGTCAGGAAATTGGATGGTAACACGCTGTAATCTACCCAGTGCAAAAGAATCCAAAAGTGGCATCAAGGAATTATTGATATTGCCAAACAAATAGTGGAGATTACTTAATCCTAGTTGGGCAACTTTAGCATTTGCCTGTTCCACCAAAGGCTGGCGAATTTCTACCCCCAAGAAATTCCAATGGGGTTGCAGTTGAGCCATACTTAACACAAACTCTCCCCTAGCACAGCCAATATCCAGATGTAATGGCTGTGTGGGTTGAGCATAAATGTCAGTCCAATTAGGAGGACTTAAAGGCGTTTGGTATTTATTACTAAGTGGATTGACGTGTTGGCGCACTCGGACTTTTGGCAACTTTCGTACCTCCTTATTTATTAGTTATTAGTCATTGGTTATTAACTCATTCGTTACATCCGTTACATCCGCT
>CADCTM010000266.1 GCA_902805485.1 uncultured Coleofasciculus sp.
CCTTTGAGCTATCCACCAAAACCATAAATCTAGAGATTTTCGAGTGACCAGCAAGCCCATTTTAGTCGGGAATTTCAATCATTGTTCGCGCATTGCTAATTGAAAGAACGCGATCGCAAGTTGACTCAAACTGTTCGACAAACGTCACTCGTCTTGCAATTTCTTCTGCCAAAGTGGTTGGATCGAGTAGCTCAACTCCCTCCCGTGCCAGGAAGCTATCCGCTAATGACTGGTACTTCTCCGAAGAAGCATTCTTACCTAATACTTCTATTGCTAGTTTATCCAATCGCTCCTTCACCCGCGCTTGGGCAACTTTGTACTCCTGGCAGGTACGAGAATAAGCTAAAGTAATCGTGGCAAGAACGTCTTTGTAGTATGAGATAAAACTCTTCATTTCAATTGCTTCTGCAACAGTCATTTCTTGTCCTGCAACAGAAACCATTGTCGAAGCATTAGAAAGAACGATCGCTCTTTTAATAACTCGTCTTCTATCAACCAGAGCATCCACCCTTTGCAAAGCTGCTCTTGCTTGCGTTGCATGATCATCTCTGGACTTAAAACCTGTTGGCACTTTGTCTACTTCAACAATAGCAATTAAAGTGTTGCTTTCCAAACCGACTCGTGCTGAATTAATTCGCTTTTCTAATAGCGTCAACTCTGCTAGAGCATCCGTAACTGTAATTGTCATCATATTTTATACATCCTTAAAATCAAAAATCAACCTTTAGCATAGCTACAAGCAGGTGGCGAGATTTGCACTCACGAGAAGGCTTTACAAGAGCCTCATGTTGCTGTTACATCACACCTGCATGATTAAAGAGCAGAAGTTGGAAATTAAACCCAAAATTAGGACTTACCATGTCCTTGTGTTGCCATTAACACCACATCTGCATTCTTAAAGGAGAAGAAATTTAAACTTTGCCTGAGCATTGATTAATTACATCCTCTAACCTTGATTCATAGCGCTTGAAGCCAAAATCTCGCTTCTAAATCTTTGCCATGCGACCATCAGCATGATGCCAGACAATTCCTTCCATATCAGTATCCTTAAGATAGTTTTTGAAATCAGCAAAGGCTTTGCTAAACTAGTGATCACAGATAACACATATGAAACTGATACTTACAGCACCCAATTCTGAACTCTTCGCAGCATTCCAAGAGTATTTTTTCTACCTACCAAATCTCGAAATTACCAACAAATGTTTTGAGGATTTAATTGAGTATGACTGTCTGGTGAGTCCCGCCAATTCATTTGGCATGATGGATGGCGGTATCGATGCAGCCATAGTTCGTTTTTTCGGTGATTCTTTGATGGCTAGGGTTCAGGAGCATATCTTGGCAGACTATCTAGGAGAACAGCCAGTTGGCACATCATTCATCATCGAAACTGATCATCCAAAACATCCTTTTCTCGCTCATACTCCCACCATGCGCGTACCGATGTCTGTTGTAGGTACAGATATTCCCTATGTAGCAATGTGGGCAATGCTATTAACAATTAGGCGCTACAATCAACACGCTGAACGCAAAATTGAAAGTGTTGTTTGTCCAGGTTTAGGAACAGGGATAGGCAGAGTTCCTTATCGCGAAGCTGCGCGGCAAATGGCACTGGCTTACGACTATTTCGTTTATCCCACGCCGTATGTTAACTGTTTTGTTGCAGCAGAAAGACAACTGCAAATTTGGGAAGGAGGCGATCAATATTCTGCCTAAAGAGCGATCGCGTTATCCCAAGCAGGCGACAGGAATTGAACCTGCAAGAAAGCTGTACGAAAGCTTCATGTTGCCAATTACATCACACCTGCATTTTGGTGGCGGGGGTGAGAGTTGCACTCACTGATTTCCAGAATATGAACCTGGCAAGCCACTCTTGCTTTATCCCCGCATCATCACCAATACCCCTGACTGGGCTTGAACCAGCACTGACTAGGGTCTAAACCTAGCGCCTCTTCCAATTGGGCTACAAGGGCATATCGGGATGACAGGATTTGAACCTGCGACCATCAGCTCCCAAAGCTGCTGCGCTACCAAGCTGCGCCACATCCCGTTGATGCTCCTGGAGGGACTTGAACCCACACATAGACTGTTTTTAAGACAGCCGCCTACTTCCAATTGGGCTACAGGAGCATAAAGGCTGGGAAGGAGGGCATCGAACCCCCAAACTTCGCATTCAAAGTGCGACGGCTTTACCAATTTGCCTACTTCCCAATGATTGGATGCCAGGGTAGGGGTTGCACCTACGTCTCTATGGTTCAGAGCCACAGCGACTTGCTATTCGTCCACCCGGCAATGAAATAAATGGCTGCCCCAGTAGGACTCGAACCTACAACCCCCGCGTTAACAGCGCGTAGCTCTACCATTGAGCTATGAGGCAACGAATCCCCCAGGTCGGAATCGAACCGACGACCTCCTGTGCTTCAAACAGGCGCTAACTACCAACTGAGCTACCGAGGGAAATTCAACTTCAGAAGGAGAGATTTAAACTTCTCCAACCGAACGAGAGCGGAAGGACTCGAACCTTCACCTCTTCAGTTTCGTAGACTGATGTTTTATCCAGTTAAACTACGCTCTCATTTTGATTGGCGCGGGGACTGAGATTTGAACTCAGATCGTCGATTTTGGAGATCGAAATGTTGCCAATTACACCATCCCCACATATGGTTTGAACTTAGACTTCCAAAGTTCAATGGGTCGGGCAGGAATTGCACCTGCAACCAAAAAAGGACGATTTTACAGACCGCAGCCCACACTAATAGGCGAGCCGACCCAGATGAAAAGGCGGAGAGGACAGGACTCGAACCTGCAATGGAATAACCCAAACTCATTTAGCAAACGAGCGCTTTTACCATTCAGCCACCTCTCCAGATAGCCCCAAAGGGATTTGAACCCTTGTCTACGCCTTGAGGGGGCGTCGTCCTAAACCAACTAGACGATGAGGCTTTGTATCAGTAGGAGTAACAGGACTTGTTCGCGAAGCGTTCCCGAAGGGTACCTGCGACCTGTCATCTTATGAGGATGCCGCTCTACCCACTGAGCTATACTCCCTTGTGATTGAGTGGGAGTAGCAAGGATCGAACCTGCAACCATACGGTTAAGAGCCGTCTGCTCTGCCAGTTGAGCTATACTCCCATGCAACAAGTAATCTAAAGATTGAGAGGTCGAGGTGGGATTTGAACCCACGAATATCGGATTTGCAGTCCGCGCCCTTAAGCCTCTTGGATACTCGACCTCGTTCATCAATCTCATAGCCCCAACGGGACTCGAACCCGTATTGCCTGCTTGAAAGACCGGTGAATTAGCCCTTATTCGATGGGGCCATTTGGTGGAAAAAAGAGATTAAATCTCTATTAATTGCTCCTTGAACGAGACTGACCAGATTTGAACTGGCGACCCTTCCCTCGACAGGGGAACGCTCTCACCACTGAGCTACAGTCCCAGGAATCAATGCAGCAATTTCCA
>CADCTM010000267.1:0-292 GCA_902805485.1 uncultured Coleofasciculus sp.
GCTTAACCTTTGGAGTAGTTGCCTCTCCTTGCAGCACACCTGTCTTGGCAACCTTACTCGCTTGGGTGGCGACAACGCAAGACCTAATTTTAGGCGGTGCTTTATTACTTTCCTATACAGCCGGTTATGTTGCACCTTTAATTTTAGCCGGGACATTTACGGCGTCAATTAAAAAGTTATTAGAGTTGCGCCGCTGGTCTGGTTGGATTACACCCCTTAGTGGGGCTTTATTAGTAGGCTTTGGCGTCTTTTCTTTACTTTCTCGAATTCCTTCAGGGATTTTATAATTTAA
>CADCTM010000267.1:302-3459 GCA_902805485.1 uncultured Coleofasciculus sp.
AGCAGGGTCAATCGCTGGCATATTACCAAAGTAATTATCCAGAACACCCCGCCTTATTTGGTTTCCTCACCTGGAAAGTCCTCTTAACCCTTGGGTTAGACCACGTTTACCGGACTTGGTGGTTTTTATCCATCCTCATCCTCTTTGGCACAACCCTTACCGCCTGTACCTTCACTCGCCAATTTCCGGCACTAAAAGCCGCCCGTCACTGGAAATTCTATGACGAACCTCGACAGTTTAAAAAACTCGCTCTGAGTACCGAACTTGATCACGGTTCTTTGACTTCCCTGCCCTCACTCCTGGAAAAGCAGCGCTACAAAGTCTTTCAAGAAGGCAATACCCTCTACGCCCGTAAAGGTATCGTCGGACGCATTGGTCCGATTATTGTTCATGCCAGTATGCTCCTGATTTTAAGTGGGGCAATTTTGGGCGCAATGACTGGCTTTATTGCCCAAGAAATGGTTCCTAGTGGCAGTACATTCCAAATAAAAAATATCATTGATGCTGGACCTTTTGCCGCCGCACAAGTTCCCAAAAATTGGTCAGTAAAGGTAAATCGTTTTTGGATTGACTACACACCACAAGGCGGAATTAATCAGTTTTATTCCGACTTATCAATTCTGGATAATCAACAACAAGAAGTTGACAAACAAACCATTTATGTCAATAAACCGCTGCGTTATAAAGGCATAACTTTATATCAAACTGATTGGGGAATTGCCGCTGTTCAAGTCCAGTTAAAC
The DNA here is from genome assembly GCA_902805485.1 of uncultured Coleofasciculus sp. Taxonomy (GTDB): domain Bacteria; phylum Cyanobacteriota; class Cyanobacteriia; order Cyanobacteriales; family Coleofasciculaceae; genus CADCTM01. The sequence goes on from CADCTM010000267.1 coordinate 1,046, forward strand.
AAAAGTCCAATTTTTCAGATTCCGATGGCGCCCCTAGAGACTAAGGGCAAGCAACGCATTTGGGGAACCTGGATTCCGATAAAACCTGATTTGAGTGAAGGCGTCTCGCTGCTAGCAAAGGATTTGCAAGGAACACTCTTAGTTTATGATGTCACCGGTAAGCTAGTCTCCACAGTCCGCCCTGGCATGGCAACAGAAGTTAACGGAATCAAACTAAAAGTTGTCGATGTCATCGGTAGTACTGGGTTGCAAATTAAAGCCGATCCAGGTATTCCCTTTGTATATACTGGGTTTGGCTTGCTGATGTTGGGCGTGATTATGAGTTATGTCTCTCACTCTCAAATTTGGGCGTTGCAAAAAGATGGGCGTTTTTATGTTGGTGGTAGAACAAATCGCGCCCAAGTTGCCTTTGAGCGTGAAATTATCGAGATTTTAGATCAGTTAAGTTCTACTCCATCCTTAGATGTGCCAATGGCAGCAGATTTAGTTAGCCAAAATTAGTAATGTCTACGTCACCAAACTTTAAAGTAGTTGGGAAGGTTACTGATGAGTCGGGAGGATGAGAGAAACAAGAAATTTAAAGCAATTGCAATAACCGCGATAGTTTTGTCAGCGATTGCTTTTGCTTTAGGTGCTTTCTTGGCAGTAAGAACTTCCGAAAAATCACCTTCTCCCTCAACAGTTGCGCCAACAGTACCAAAGGTTCCTTTTGTTTCCTCACCGACTCAATTACCTTTAGCACCACAGCGGGTTACGCCTAAACCAACATCACCGCCAGCGAATCCAACAACGAATTCTGAGACATTTCGCTTGCCTGCCGCTGAACCCACGGCATCAACACCGACGCCGGAAATTCCAAACAATCGTGATAGTAACCCGACTAACGAAGATCGAGACTAATCAGCGTCTATTGCTCTTTTTGATGCCGCACTTCGATAACGGTGTGAACATTACCCCGTGGTGTAAAATCGCCTTTAATGGTGACATCTAAGGGGTCACAAGCGGCAACAAAGTCATCCAAAATTTGATTTACGGATTCTTCGTGGGAAATATAGCGATCGCGATAGCTATTGATATACAGTTTAATCGCCTTGAGTTCCACGACTCGCTCGTTAGGAACGTAGTTAACGCAGATGGTTGCAAAGTCCGGATAGCCGGAAAATGGACACTTACAAGTAAACTCCGGCAAGGTAATGTTAATTGTGTAGCGACGCCCGACACGCGGATTTGGAAAAGTAATTAACTTCCCTTCAACTATCTCACGTTCGCCGTATTTCATTTCCGACGTCTGAACTTCCGGTGCTGATTGTTGTTGAGTTGGAGATGGGTTCATAAATCGTTACTAAATTTTTGGGGATTCCCAGTCGGGACAATCTTCAGTTTCCCAACCATAGGGGTGCATCGCACAAACTAACAAATTACCACTGTAGACTAGACCGTGGTAGTGATGGCAGCCAATACAAGCCGGATGCTTCTCGGGTGAGGGTTCTACAGGATAACTAAACGTTGGTTCTGTCTCGCCGATGATCTCTTCTAATTCAGCATAGATCTCAATGATCGGTTCAAACATATCCTGCAAATACTGGTCAATTTCCACGCCAACGGTGCTTTGGAACTCATCGGCAACTCCCTCGACCATTTCCGTAACTCCGACGAAGAACTCCTCGATCATGTAACCCACTGATTCGACTGCTTCAAAAATACTTTTTGAGAATTCTTCCATTTTGAATAGTTTATAAATAAAGATTATTTTTTAGCGATCGCTCTACAGGCATCAGGATATCAATCAGTCATGATAGCTCAAATTTAGTCCGAAGCGCGATCGCGTATTTCACCAGCGCACTTTCCTGTGCCTGTTGCCTACTATCAAGTTGAGCCTTCACACTGCAACACATCAACCCAATCTCTACTGTGTTTAGTCACGCTTCAGACGACGTAGTTCATCTTGCATCGCTTGTACTTGTTTACGCAGTACATCCACATTATTTTGGGCTTCAGTTGGTGCTTCATCATCAGATAAAATCTCAATCCGACGGGGTTCATTCGATGGCGTCTTTTCGGTTTCTGCGGATTTCACCGTTTCTTGCTGTGCCTGTTGAATCAATTCATCTACCAGCTTTCGGGCTTCTTCGACGTTCATTTCGCCCTTAGCTACTAGTTCATCGGCTAGCTTTTGAGATTGAACGCGCAGTTTTGTTAATTTGTCCCCAGCTTCCTCGCCCGCTGCTGCTGCTAGCCCGACGCCGAGGTAAAACGCTTTTTGAACGATATTTCCTAAACCAGCCATGGCAACTGATGCTCCAAAAATTACGCAAGTTCCCTATATTTCCAGGATACGAGGGAAACCCGTAAACTGCCTACCTAACTCAAGATAGACAAATTTTAATTACGTTAACAAAGTAATGTTGTTCATT
>CADCTM010000268.1 GCA_902805485.1 uncultured Coleofasciculus sp.
ATGGCATAATTGCAGGATATATTCATCTGCGTTCATTTGTATCTGCTTTAGTTGCTAAGTGAAGTCTCAAAAACTCATGTACCCATCTCAATGAGCGACTGTAACTGAGTTTTATGGCTTTTCTTACAAGAGCTAATGTGCGTATCGTAAGGAGTATCGTACGAGGCTTCAAAACATACCCTCTCCAACTATTCCGGCGCACTCCGCACCAAAATCACCGTACTATTAACACCCCGCGCGATCGCTTCTGGAATATTCCCATGTACCACCTGCTGTAATAACCCCTCCCGACTCGCCCCCAGAACCACAACATCACAGTGATCCGCTTGGGCTAAATGAATTACAGCATCAGATACAGAATAAGACCGAACCGGAATCGTCGCCACGCCTGTATTTAATTTATGGCTAAGGAAATATGCTGCTTTTTCTAGTCCTGCGGTGTCAGGCAAAAGTATAGAAGGAGGAAAAACTTGAGTCACCTTCAATGTCGGCTTGACAGCAAGCTTTGCCAAGGCTGGTAAAAGTTGCAAGGCATAACTAGAATTGGGACCACCGGCGATCGGCACTAGCCAGCGATTCCAAGCGAGCGGCAACGCACAAGAAGCCACCGTTGTGCCATCACCCTGCTCCTCTTCTCCATACCCTAATTTCACCAACACCAAATCGCAAGGAGCAGAACGGATCAGCGTATCCACAACATTACCAAAAACACGACCCGGACTCTTGGCCGGCGACCCTTTCCATCCCATAAAAATCAGGCTAATATGTCGCTCCTTAATCGTTTCTAAAATCGCTTGCGCCGTATCATGAGACGCCCGAATTTGGGTGTGTACAGGGATTTCCCAATCTCGACCCAATTTTTCCGCCAAACGCAGTAACCGACGGCTTCTAGTCGTTTTTACCGCCGTCTGAGCGGGATTATTACTGCGCGGTATGGAGATAACTTGAAGACACTCGATTTCATAATCGCGATCGCGTGCAATTGCCGCCGCTAGTTGCAACAACACAGGCGCCGTTTGCGGATTCGCCAAGGGAACCAAAAGCCTTCCCCTACCTATCTGCGGGGCGCGAGTTTGATACACCACATAAGAAGGTTCAGGAGTTGGCCCTACCGGGTTAGTTGTACCATTCAGCTTGTCGGCTTCGGCACGAATAATATCGGCACGAGTAATAATTCCCACCAACTTCCGCCCCTCCGTTACAGGCAAGCGGCTCAATTGGTAACGGTTGAGCAAATAAAGCACCTGACTCAAAGAATCCGTCGGAATCACCGTGATCGGCACAGGAGTCATGATTTCGGCAAGACTTGTCTCCCCAGGTAGCTGACGTTGGGTAGCATTAGAAATATCAGTCTGAGTGATAATACCCACCAACTGACCACCATCGACCACTGGAAACCCACGATGATGAGAGCGAGAAAACGCCTGAATCGCTTCATCCAACGTCGTCTGGCTTACCAACGTTTCCACCTTGCGCTGCATCAAGTCGGCTGCCGTCAACCCCGCCAAAGAACTGTTTTCAGTAGCTTGTGCGGGCAAACTATACCCCTTCAACTCCAGAAGGCGTTGATAAAGCGACCCTTTTGACAGCTTATCGGCAATCAGGTAGGAAACCACACAACTAATCATCAACGGCAGGACAAGATTAAAGTCCGTGGTCATCTCAAATACAATGACTATTGCCGTCACAGGCACCTTGGAAACTGCACTAAAAAATGCTCCCATTCCCGCCAAGGCATAGCTAGTCGGCGCACCGGCTCCTAGTATGTGAGATTGGGCAGTTCCCACCAAATACCCCAAAGCAGAACCCAAGACAAGGGAAGGATGAAACAGCCCTCCCGGTGCACCAGAACCATAGGAAATCAACGTAAGAATAAAGTAAGCAACTAATGCCAGACTGGTAAATTGCCAGGAAGCGTCACCTGTGAGCAGTAACAACCTTAAACCATTGTTATCTCGAAAAGGCTCCGGGAGCAGTGCAACGACACACCCACAAATCATCCCAGCCATGCCGATGCGGACAGGTAAGCTGAGGTTCAGGCGTTCGTATAGCGTCAGACTGGCAAGTAATCCCTGATTAAATAATGCCCCCAGTAAGCCGGCTAAAACACCCAATAATAAATAAAAGGGAATTTCTGTAGCGCGGAAGCTACTGCTCAGGTTAGTTAGCTGTAGGTTGAGATCCAGGCTGCGTCCACCCAAAAGCCGGGAGACAACCGCACCAATGAAAGAGGCAAGAATTGCTGTGCCTAATGTGAGGTTGGAAAGATCCCGCAGTAATTCTTCAACAACAAACAAAATTCCGGCAAGGGGAGCATTAAACCCTGCTGCTAACCCCGCACCCGCACCTGCCGCAATCATCTGACGGCGATGATCCGGAGATGTTGGCACCCACTGACTCAATTGAGCGGCAATTGCTGCCCCAATATGTACCGTCGGCCCTTGCCGCCCCATTGTCAAGCCAGCGGATAGAGACAAAATAGTACTTACCAACTTGACAATAGCTACTCGTAAATTTAGGGGGATGGGAAATTGAGCCAGTACCCCCTTGACTTGAGGAATGCCACTACCCGCCGCTTCTGGTTCCAGGCGTTCAATGATCAACCCGCAAACGAGTCCTAAACAAAGTCCAACGGCGGGTAAGACTAAGCTAGCAGGTAGAATCTGGGAGGCGTAAACGCGCCACGAACCTAACCAGCCAACGCTTTGCTTGAGCAAGACGGCTGAGAGTCCGGATACCAAACCAATAAGACAGGCTTCTGCGATCGCAAGGCGTCGTCTGGGGAGTAGCCATTGACGAAAGCGTTTGGGCAAGGACAATGGCAGCGTTGTCATATGTCAGCAGTAACGGACAGTAGATGCACCGACGACTAAAGAGTAGGAAAACGAAAGTATAGCACTTGAGCCTTGTCTGCCAAGCCTTTCACGTTTTCATCATTAATCTAAGCCAATTAAAGACACTAATGTTTTTAAATCAGGGACTTCTAAATCTGGGTTCTCACTCGCGGCAACGGTTGCGCCAGAACCTTGTTTATTTTTTCTCCGATTTACCCATACTGTTGAGAGTCCCATACTCTTCGCTGGAATAATGTCATGATAAACACTTTGAGCAACGTGTAAAAGCTTGTGGTCAGAAATTCCCATGCGCTCAATCGCTACTTCAAAGTTTTGCAAAGCTGGTTTGTATGATTTGACTTGTTGGGCTGTTATTATCCAGTCAAAGTCTACTTCTAGCTTTTTGGCTGTATAAGCAAACAAATCATCATCAATATTGGAAATAATTGTTAGTTTATATCTTTTTTTAAGTGCTTTTAGTGCCGCAACCGTATCAGCAAATGGTTCCCAATTTTGGATAGATTCAGCCAGAGAATTTACCTCGGCTTCAGTTGCTATAAAATTTAGTTGTACACCGAAGGCTTGAACGACTTTTTTCAGAATTTCTCTATAAGTTAA
>CADCTM010000269.1 GCA_902805485.1 uncultured Coleofasciculus sp.
CAAGATCCCAAGGGGTAAGTCTTGGTAATGGGAGCGCAAGGTGAAATTCGCTTCGTCAATCAAGCCGCACTAAACTTACTGGGACTTACGGAAAGCCAGTTACTGGGTAATACACCACTTGACCCAGACTGGCACGTCATTCAAGAAGACGGCACGCCGTTTCAGCTAAAACTTCAGTCGGCACCAGTCCGAGCCAAGCAGGCATTATTGCTACTATCGACACGTCAAGCTTTACGGAACTTAGTTTTAGGGATTTATCGACCTGGCACCAGTAAGGCGATCGCTAATCCTTTAGAAAAAATCAGCGACAGGCTTGTGTCAGCCACGACATCACCACTTGCCGATCGCGTTTGGATATCAGTCAACACCGAGCCACAGTTAGCAAACGATGGTAGCGTCGAGCAAGTTGTCTGCACTTTAAGTGACATTACCAACCGGAAAACAGGCGAACAACTTTCAAAAATTCACGACTGTTTTTTAAGCCTAGGCTCCGATCCAGATGAAAACATCACCCGCCTCACCGCACTTGCCGGCGAATCAGTAGGTGGAGCTTGGGCGGTTTACCATCGCTTGCATCAAGACTTACTTTTAGCATTAGGTCAATGGAACACGCCACCAAGGTTTAGCAACATTGCTGAACCAACAAATCATATTTGTACAGAAGTAATTCAAAACGGCAGCAAGCAAATTTTCGTACTTCAAGACTTACAAAACAGTTCTTATGCCAAAACTAATCCTTACATTGTTCCCTACCAGTTGCAAACTTATTTAGGGCAAGCCGTTAAATGTGCCGACAAGTACATCGGAGCGCTGTCTGTGGTATATCAGAACAAATTTATTCCCTGTGAAGTGGACAAACAACTGATGGGAATAATTGCCGCCGCCATTGCTGTAGAAGAAGAACGCAAGCGAGAAGCGGTAGTTTGGGCGAAAAACGAAGCCAAATGGCGATCGCTAATTCACAACAGCTCCAACCTAATAACAATTGTTGAAGCCAATGGCAGCATCCGCTACGTTAGCCCTGCGATCCACGAAATTTTAGGCTATAAACCCAAAGAATTAATCGGGAAAAATACCTTTGACTTCATTCACCCCGATGATGCTTCTGCTGTAAAAAACAACTTTCAAAACGTCATCAAAAACCCGACTCTTTCTTTATCAATTGAGTTTCGATTTCGGCACAAAGATGGCTCATGGCGTTACATTGAGTCCACCCATAGCAACTTACTTATGGATGCACCAGTCGCTCGGATCGTCGTCAACTCCCGCGATGTCACCGATCGCAAACTCGCCGATACCGCACTCAGAAAATCAGAAGCGCAGTTAAGAGAAAAAGCCGAACAGCTTGAAAACGCCTTACACGAACTGCAAGAAACTCAAACACAACTAATTCAAACCGAAAAAATGTCTAGTTTGGGCTTATTAGTTGCAGGTATTGCCCACGAAATCAATAATCCCGTTTCCTTTATTTACGGCAATATCCCCCACGCTACTGAATATACCGAACATCTGTTGCACCTGGTTAACCTCTATCGACAGCACTATCCCCACCCAGTCGCGGCAATTCAAGAAGAGTCAGAGGCAATGGATCTAGACTTTTTGAGCGACGACTTGCCTAAACTTATGGAGTCAATGCAAATTGGTGCAGAGCGCATTCGTCAGATCGTTTTATCGCTGCGAAACTTCTCTCGTTTAGATAAGACTTCCAGGGAACCAGTTGATTTACACCAAGGGATTGATAATACATTACTGTTATTGCAGCACCGCCTAAAAGCCAGAGCCGGACATCCGCAAATTCAGGTAAATCGAGACTATGGTGAGCTACCGTTGGTAGAATGTCACGCAGGGCAACTGAACCAAGTGTTTATGAATCTTCTGAGTAATGCGATCGATGCCTTAGAAGAAGTCTCTGCAATCAATCACGACACAGAAGAAACAACTACTGCCGACAACACGCAAGATGAATCCTTCTGCCCAACTATCTGCATCAAGACCCAAGTCCAAGATAACAATACCGTACTGCTCCGGATTACAGACAATGGGCCAGGGATAAAGCCTCAGATGCAACAGCAGATATTTGACCCATTTTTTACGACAAAATCTGTAGGCAAAGGCACAGGTTTGGGATTGTCGATCAGCTACCAGATTATTGTTGAAAAACATGGCGGTCAACTGAAATGTTTTTCAACACCTGGAGAGGGGACGGAATTTTCTATTGAGCTACCTATACACTTGCCTGATCAGGACGTAAATTGAAACATAGAGACGCTCCGCCATTTAGCGCACTTCGTTCCCGTTCCCCGCAGGGGTTGGCGTTAGGGAAGCGTGGTGAAGCCAAGGCTAGGGTAGGGTAAGTCTCTACAAAATAACTTAAATTTTCGCTTCCAAGGATTTGAGATATTCCGTATTAACACCCGACTCGCGAACTAGGGCAATTTTGCCAGTGCGGGCAATTTCACGAATGCCAAACTTGCCCAATACTTGAACGATCGCCACCATTTTACCAGGGTCGCCCACAACTTCTAAAGTCAGTGACTCCTCGGCAATATCTACCACCCGCGCCCGAAACACTTGAGCTAATTCAATAATTTCTGATCGCGTTGAGCTACTACCATTAACCTTAATCAGCATCAACTCCCGCTCGACACAAGGGGTTGTGGTGATATCTTGGACTTTCAGGACGTTGATTAACTTGTAAAGTTGTTTGGTTAGCTGCTCAATGCTCGCGTCATCTCCCGGGACGACCATTGTAATCCGAGAAATCCCGACTTGCTCGGCAGGACCGACAGCAAGACTTTCGATATTAAAGCCGCGACGGGCAAATAAACCGGCAATTCGTGTCAGCACCCCGGCTTCATCTTCGACCAAAACTGAAAGAGTATGTTTCATTGGAGTTAGAACAGGCGGCGGCACGCACGCGATCGCGTCGCCAGCAGTTATGAGTTGTCTTGGCGTGAGTCTTTTATATTATCGCGGTCTACAACGCCAACAAAACAATCTCTTCAAAATCGTGAGATTGAGCCTCTTAGACGTTGCTATACCTAAAGAGTGAGACATAGCAAACATTAAAATATATTTCTGGATAGATGCAGTCAGTTTTGCCACTTAACTATATTTAAGAGAATGTGCTTTATGGAGCTAAGTAAGATATGGGTTGGTTAAAACGACTATTCGGCATGGAAAAACCCCCAGAAGCTCAGGTTAACCCCCCTGCGGCTACCCCTACTGCTACCTATGAGGCTTCCGCTGATGCCCCTGCCGCCGAATCAATTGCCCCAGAGCGAGTCGGTTTAAGTGGAGAATACGATCAAAGCGGCCTGGCGAAACGAGTGGCATTGGCTTTTGATCAAGAAGCCGACTTAGCTGACGAAGAACGCCTTTGGGTTGCTCAGACAGGTGGTACTGTTGTTCTTAAAGGTGAAGTTTCTGATCAAGCAACCCTAAATAAGATGGTGAGTGTTGCTCAAGGTGTTAGTGGTGCAAGTACAGTAGACACCAGCCAAGTCACCGTTGGCTAAATTTTTCTCTTAATCACAAATTAGTTTGAAGACAATTTAATCCTCTTGACTCTCTACTGCGTATTGGTTAGTAGGGAGATTTTTTATGATTTCCTAAGAAGTCAACTCTTTACCGTTGCAACTATCAACTATAGTTATTTCATTGTTGTCCATGATTCTACCAGTCGCGTTGATGCTTCCTCTGACTTTACTAGTTGGATGGTCGGTTTGCATTTCAGAGACATCCTCAAGCAAGGAAACAGCACTAGGTCTATCTTTGGAAAGCCGCTTTTCCGGGTATCCTCAAGTGGACAGCCACAATTGGATGAACCAGGAGCCAGGCGGGCAACTCTTACCATTTAGAAGTTTACTACCGCTATCAGGTGACGAAGAATGTCAGCATCACGCCTGAAGCATTTGTCTTGTTTAATCCGGAAGGCAACAGAGGTTTGAAAAAATCCTCTCGTCGCCTGCGCCGATTAAAGTTCGTATCGCCGCGACTTCTAATCATCAAGGCTTAAACTATTAATTAGCAATAAATAAAGACGACGCTGGAGAATCTTTTTGTTCTATACACTTAAGAGCCAGCCACTCTAACAAAATCCGATTCACCTCTTCGGGACATTCATCCTGAGGACAATGACCGGCATTATCTAACTCAACCAATTCTAGATTCGGGTTGAGGTCAACAAACCGACTTGCTAAGTGGGGCGGAATCATCCGGTCTTGACGCCCCCACATTAAAAGCATGGGAATATTTAATTTGGGCAACACGGTTTTAATATGAGGTCCAAACTCAGCAGAAGTCATGGCTTTAAAAAAAGCACTAAACGCCCCCGCCGCACCCTGATCGAGGGATGGTTCGGTTAAAATCTCTAACAACTCATCTGTAATCGATGCGGGGTTAGCATAAGCACGTCCTGCCCACTTCCGGACAACGGGGGGACGCCGCACCACATAAAATAAGCTTTTTACAATTATTGGTGATAAAACCGCCGCTTTTATTCTGGCAACAACCGGTCGTAGCCAAGGGGGAGTCATTTCCTCTTCCAGGGACAAGTCCGGCAAATTAATCATTACAATCCCTTTTACCATTTCGGGATGAGCTGCCGCCGCCGCCACACAAATTAATGAACCAATGGAATTGCCGACTAATACCATCGGTTGCCGGATAAATGTCCGCCAGAATTCATAAACCTGGTTTACCCAAAGGTCAATCTTATAGTCCGTTGCCGCCTTGTGCGACGCCCCAAACCCCAGCATATCCAGGGCGTAAACGGTATGATGCTGACCGAGGACTTCCAGATTATGACGCCAATGACCAATTGAGGCGCCAAATCCATGCAGCAGCATTACCGGAGGTGTCGCGTTATCAGTTTGGGATGGACGAAAATAAGTGTAGCGAGTCCGCCAACCTCGCCAAACCCAATCACGCTGACTCCCGACTCGTTGCTGCCAAGGCACAGAAATTGTCACAAAAGCCTCAACTTCAAAAACATTTACAATCTTCTTCTATTTTACTGATTTTCTGGGGTTGACCGTTTGAAAAGGACGATTTTGGGGCAATTGAGGTTCCAAAGCCACCCACCCGAATTGAAAGATACATTAACAACAATAGAGAAAGTCGAAAAGACTCAGTAAAATAGCAAGTGTAAACTAATTCATTCATTAGCACTCCACCGATTTTACAAACTAAACAGACGCCTGTGATTGATAAAAGACGCCAACGCGATCTCCCCCAAATTAACGAAAGAATCCGCTTTCCGAAGATTCGAGTCATTGATACAGACGGGTCACAACTGGGGATAATTACGCCTCAAGAAGCCCTGCGAGTTGCCGAGGAAAAAGAGTTGGATCTCGTCTTGGTTAGTGACAAGGCAGATCCCCCCGTGTGTCGCATCATGGACCACGGCAAGTTCAAATTTGAACAAGAGAAAAAAGCCCGCGAAGCCCGGAAGAAGACGCACACCGCCGATGTCAAAGAAGTGAAGATGCGCTACAAGATTGAAGAGCATGACTATCAGGTGCGCGTCAATCAAGCGATACGTTTTCTCAAGGATGGAGATAAGGTTAAAGCCACAATCACCTTCCGAGGGCGAGAAATTCAACACAGCGACTTAGCTGAGGATTTACTCAAGCGTATGGCAATAGATTTGGGGGAGTTAGCGGAAGTGCAGCAGGCACCAAAGCGAGAAGGTCGCAACATGATGATGCTACTCTCCCCCAAAAAATGATTAATCCCTCTTTTTGTTTCTTTGGGGGTTAGAGATTGGGCGAAGCATTCTCGAATAAGGGTTTCAGTCTAAATACCCAATTTGTGGCAAGAATGCTTCGCCCCTACAAAAATCATGACTCTGACCCGGAAATGACAAAAAATGATTAATGCTGACTAGTGATTGGTCATTTGTCAATAGCTAGGGACTAAGGACTAAGGACTAAACGCCAATGAAACTGCAAACTCGTACACAAGTTCAGGGTAGCTGGGTACGAAAAATCCTCCAATGGGTTAACCTTCGTCCCGAAGAAGGCGAACGGACATTACTGATGTTCGCCTTTTACACCGCTACGTCCATCGGGTGGTTGTGGTTTGAGTACAGTGCCGTGGCGCTGTTTTTGGATAAATACGGGGCAAAGTGGTTGCCAGTAATTTATATCGCCAGTGCTGCAATGTGTGCGGCATTAGGCGTTTTGTATTCCTGGCTGCAAAGCATTCTACCGATGCGAACCGTGTTAGTTGCGATCGCATTACTAGCCGCTTTCCCCTTATTACTGCTGCGCTTAACCCTAGGATTTAGCTACTTAGACGGTTTCATTGCCTTAGCCACAGTCTTTTTATTACGCCTGTGGACAGATGCGGTAGAAGTCCTAAACGACCTCAATTCCCAAGTTGCCGCAAATCAACTGTTCAACATCCGGGAAATTAAACGCACCTACCCGCTCATTTCCAGTGGACTCTTAGTTGCGGACGTAATTGCCGGATTTTCCCTACCGATTGTATTGCTTGTTGTCGGTAAAATCGATAACGTGATTGTCCTTGCCTCGATCGCCATGTTCGTCGGAGCAGGAACCTTATATTACCTCAGTCAGCGCTACAGCCAAGCCTTTCCCGATGCCCCAAACTCCGGGCAATGGGATGAAAACGAACCAGAATTCTCACTCTCGCGCACCACGGGACCATTAAGAACCTACATCATCCCGTTGTTTGCCTTTTTTATCATGGGAGAAGTGATGTATCTCCTAGTAGAATTCCAGTATTTGACGCAACTAGAAGAACAACTCCCCGATAGTTCAGACATTGCCGGATTTTTAGGGATATTTAGTGGCACGATCGGGCTATTTGAACTGATAAGTCAATGGTTCATCTCCAGCCGTGCGATTGAAAAACTCGGCGTGTTTGTCGCCGCCATGTTGTTGCCTGCCTCCTTAACAATTTTAGGCTTGCTAACCTTGACTGGGACATTTGACTTTATTATTGGGCTGGTTAAACAAGTCATTCCCGTACCCGAATTAATTACAGGATTATTTGTTGGTCTGCTTTTACTGCGGTTCATTGATGAGCTATTTCGCTACACCTTAATTGCTGGCATTGAACCCGTCCTCTTCCAACCCCTACCAGAGTCGATCCGTAATGCCGTTCAAACCACAGTACAAGGCATTGCCGAACCCGTAACCGCAGGCTTCACAGGTGCTAGCCTCTTGGCAATCATTGGACTATTCCGTTGGGTATTTCCCAATCAGTCCGAAGCAAATTTACAAGACTGGCAAAGTGGCGTATTTATCGCCCTTATTATATTTTTCTCCCTAATCTGGCTTTTGAGCGGTTGGTTACTACGCTCAAGCTATGTATCATTACTCGTAAAAAGTGCAGAACAAGGGCGTTTAGGCTTTTCCGATGTAGACTTGCGGGCGTTTAAACGGGCAGTCGTGGAAGCCTTAGAACAACCCGGTACAGAAGCCGATAAACGCTCTTGTATTCAGCTTTTATATCAAATTGAGCCAACCAGTGTGGGGGAAGTCTTGGCGCCCTTGTTGCCCCGATTGTCTACAGCTTTGCAGCGGCAAAGTTTGGAGGCGATGTTAGAACATCCTAACGTTGCTTATTTGAACGATGTGCAAGTCCTCATCGACCAAAAACCACCGCCAGAAGTCCTCGCCTTGGCACTGCGGTATGTTTGGCTAATTCAGCCGGAATTAGATGTTCGTAAAATTAAACCCTATCTCCATTCGGCAGTCGATCCAAACGTCCGGGGAACCGCAGCGGCGTTGATATTGCGTCGGGGAACCCCTACAGAGAAGGCAGAAGCGACGAATGCCCTACGGCGGATGCTAACCTCCAAACGGGAACGGGAAAGGGTGATGGGGACGCGGGCGCTGGGTGAGGCGGAGTATTTGCAGGCACTGCGGCTTTATATTCCCAATCTTTTGCAGGATGAATCCTTGCGGGTGCGTTGTGCTTTGTTAGAAGTAATTGCGGCAACCCACTTGGATGAATACTATCCGTCCTTAGTACGAGGACTGTATTACAAATCCACCCGTGAAGCGGCGAGAATGGCTTTGGTGCGCCTGGGAGACGAAGCGATCGCTTTATTGATGGAATTGGCGGTTGATGTCCATAAACCGGATTTAGTCCGCCTGCAAGCCTGGATGGCATTGGGTGAAATTGGTACACCCGAAGCAGTTAAACAGCTAATGGAACAATTGATCACGAGTTGGGGCACAACACGTCGTAATATTCTCCGCACTTTATTAAAAATTCCCAAGGAAGCTGGTATCGAAGGCGTTTTAGATCGGTTGGGGCGCAGTGGGATTGAAACGTTAATTGAGCAAGAATTGCTGTTTTTAGGTCAAATTTATGCCGCACTTCTCGATCTAAGTTCTGAAAAGATATCAGGGCGGGAGGCAGATTTGTTGCGGCGGGCGCTGGAAGATTTGCAGGCGGATTTATTAGATAGGTGTTTCTTATTGATGAAGTTCCTCTATCCCGCGAGTGCCATACAAGCGGCGGCGTTTAATTTGGAGTCCGAGTCGCGGTCAAATATTGCCTTGGGGTTGGAAATTTTGGATAATACGCTGGATCTTCCCCATAAACGAGCGTTATTAGGGATTTTAGACCGCCGTTCTACGGCTGAAAGACTTTCAAACCTGGCAGAGTTAGTGCCGTATCAAGCGATGAATCCAAGCGATCGCTTACGTCGGTTAATTGATTTGCGCCACTTTATGCCAGATTGGGCTTTAGCTTGTTGTTTTCATTTAGCCCGGACAGCACCTTGTAGTTTATCACCGGAAGCAACGTTGGTGTGTTTGCGTCATCCCACCGGTTTTGTGCGGGAAGCGGTTTTGGCTTATCTGAAAGCGGCGTCACCCCGCGCTTGTAGTGAGTTATTACCCATGTTAAAAAATGATTCAGACCGTTTGGTGGCGTCTCAAGTGCAGCAGATGATGGCTGAGTTGGGCATGGCAAGTTAGTTTAGGATGACTAATGCAACGGCTGTGCTATTGATGAGGAACCAATACTCATGATTAACAACGGTGCTGTTCAGCAGCACCACTTGCACGATAGAGGCAGAGACTTTGCCAGTCCGCTCTAACAGAATTGTTCTACCACTTCCATCTAAGCTCCAGATCAATCTCGTTTCTAAGCGGATTTTTTAAACAGTTTCGATGCAACACCCTTCAAAATGTGCGGCAATAATTTGGGACTCGGCAAAAAGACAATCCCCAACTGCTGCATCAATCCAAGCGCATCGCCTTGACCCCAATGCTCTACAATTTTTCCGTTCTCCACCCGGTCGATATGCATAACAGACAATCTGATTTGCTTGCCTGTTGGCGGAAGACCTTGAAACTCTCCGAGGTGCGTTGCTGTGAATGTTCCGCACGTCACCACTTTATCGTCTGCGACCACGACCTCATCAAAAATGTGTTGACCCTTGCTGAAGCCTAAATAAAATGACATCCCAAACTGCTTGAATCCCTCCCCATCTAATGCTGGCATCCCCACCATGTGAGCAATAAAATTTGGAGCCAGAAGCTCTAAGGCTTGATCGATCTTTCCCTCGTCAAAGCCTTTGTAGAACTGGAGAACGAGTGTCTTGTTTTGTTCAGTCAGCATACAAGATTTGGTTTTGAGCTAAATTGTAACGCGACTGCTAGGAGAACATGACCGAAAGCCTCTGCCGACTTCAACACACTGCCTCACCGCTCATCTTCAAAATACAAACACCTCAAGCAGTAACCGATCAATTTTCAACTACGCCCTTAACCTGCAAACAACGCAGCATAACAACTTAATCAAAAGAAATGAGACGGTAGGGTAAACTTGTAGTTTGCCCCAGTAATCAAGCGCGAATAGCTAGTAGCTAACCGCTAACCGATGTTAACCAGTGTCGAGCGTCTATTATTTATCAGGGCTGTCCCGATTTTTCAGGAATTGCGGGACGATTTTCTCGTGAGGCTAGCTTCTGTCATGGATGAGCTATCCTTTCCTCGCGATCATACGATTTTCACTCAAGGACAGGAAGGGCGATCGCTTTATATCGTTGTCTCCGGTTTGGTACGGGTTCATATTGGCGATCGCGATTTGGCACAACTAAGGCAGGGCACCTGTTTTGGTGAAATGTCTTTGTTTGATTCTGAACCCCGATCCGCCTCAGTTACAGCCTTGGAGGAGTGTGAATGTTTAGTGTTGACTCAGTTGCAACTTTATGATGCGATCGATGAGACGCCCGGAATTGCCGTTAATATTATTCGTCTGCTTTCCCGCCGTATTCGGGAACTCAATAGTAAGGTGAATACCTACGAGGCAAGAAATCCCACCCCAGATTTTAGTCGCGCAGGCAGTAATTTATTAGGGTAGGGAACAAACGAATTGGGAATAACTTATCCGTTACAACATCCGTTGCCGAATTGGGAATTGGAAATAATAGACCGATGAGCGTAAATAGTTACGGCAACTGAACCCAACACCGTAAAATCAGTGCATGATCAATCCTGAACCGCGCCCAAAAATCCCTGACTGTAGCTGGAAACGTCCCCTAGGACTTGGCTGGGACAAACCCTACACTGTCCGCTATCCTAGTAATCTTGATGATGGTCCCTGGCACGGAATGCCTCTAGGGGGTTTTGGGGCGGGTTGTATTGGGCGTTCCCCACGAGGAGACTTTAATTTATGGCATCTCGATGGCGGAGAACATACTTTTAAAAGTCTTCCAGCTTGTCAGTTTAGCGTATTTGAACAAGCAGAAAATGCCCCCCCGCAAGCTTACGCATTGTGTACCCAAGCGCCAGAAGATGGCACTCTTAGTAGTTGGCAGTGGTATCCAGCTTCGCAGGGAATGGAGAATGATCGTCAGACAATTTCCAATACAGGAACTTATCATGCTCTTTATCCCCGTAGCTGGTTTGTTTATAACAACGTTTTTCAGACAGAATTAACTTGCGAACAGTTTTCGCCAATTTGGGCGGGATGTTACCAAGAAAGCAGTTATCCTGTTGCGGTTTTTGAGTGGACAGCACATAACCCCACTGATGCCCCAATTACCCTCAGTATTATGCTTACCTGGCAGAATATGGTGGGCTGGTTTACAAATGCGATTAACAACCCACAGGTACAAGTGCGGGATGATGGTAGTCCGGTTTATGAGTATCAACCGCGTTGGGGAGAAAGTACGGGGAGTTTTAATCAGTGGATAGTCGATCGCTTTCGGGTAGGCTGTCTATTAGACCGGGTTCGACTCCATGAAGACATTCAGGAAGGAGAAGGACAACTCTGCTTTGCCACGGTGACAAATCCTAGCTTGGAAGTGTTTTACCATAGTCGCTGGAACCCAGCAGGCGACGGCGCCCAGGTTTGGCGGACTTTTGCGGCAGATGGGAAATTGGCAGATAATCAAGATGAGACACCCGCTTCCCCTGGAGAACAAATTGCTGCGGCAATCGCGGTTCGCTTCACAATTCGTCCCGGCAAAACTCGTAAAATTCCCTTTATTTTGGCGTGGGACTTCCCGATCACAGAATTTGCCCCCAGCATCAATTATTACCGACGCTACACCGATTTCTTTGGTCGCAACGGCAGCAATGCTTGGTCAATTGTCCGCACGGCACTGAAACACGATGACTTGTGGAACGAGAAAATTCAATCCTGGCAAGCGCCAATTTTAAAGCGCGAGGATTTACCCAATTGGTTCAAGATGGCGCTGTTTAATGAGTTGTACCTGCTGGCGGATGGTGGTACGGTTTGGAGTGCCGCAGACGATCGCGATCCAGTTGGTCAATTTGGCGTGTTGGAATGCCTCGATTACCGTTGGTACGAAAGCTTAGATGTGCGGTTGTATGGCTCTTTTGCCTTGGCAATGCTTTGGCCAAAGCTCGATAAAGCGGTCTTAGAAGCTTTTGCACGGGCGATTCCGACAAATGACGAAACACCTCGAATCATCGGTTACAACCAAGCACAGGCGATTCGGAAAGCCGCTGACGCAACGCCCCATGACCTTGGTGCCCCCAACGAACATCCTTGGGAAAAAACTAATTACACCAGTTACCAAGATTGCAATCAGTGGAAAGATCTACCTTCTGATTTTGTCTTGCAGGTTTATCGTGATTTTGTCTTAACGGGTAGTAAAGATGTTGATTTTTTATGGGAGTGTTGGGGGGCAATTGTCAAGACTTTGGCTTACCTGAAGACGTTTGACAAAGACGGAGATGGCATTCCAGAAAACTCCGGCGCACCGGATCAAACGTTTGATGATTGGCAGTTGAAGGGAATTAGTGCTTATTGTGGTGGGTTATGGTTGGCAGCATTGGAAGCGGCAATTGCGATCGCTAATATCCTGATTTCCCACTATCCGCCTTTATCCCAACTGGTAGAAACACCTGAGTTGGAGTTAATTCAAGAAACGGTTGACCTTTATCGTCAATGGTTAGAACAAGCTCGACCAATTTATCAAGAAACACTCTGGAACGGTGAATATTATCGCCTGGATAGCGAAAGTGGCTCAGATGTTGTCATGGCAGACCAATTATGCGGTCAGTTTTATGCTCAATTACTAGGATTACCGGATATTGTACCCGCCGAGTGCGTCCAGTCGGCGCTGAAGATGGTATATGAGGCTTGCTTTGTAAAATTCCACGATGGTCAATTTGGGGCGGCAAACGGCGTTAGACCGAATGGTACACCGGAAAATCCCGACTCGACTCATCCCCAAGAAGTCTGGACTGGGATTAATTTTGGAATTGCGGCATTTTTGCTGCAACAGGGGATGAAGGAGGAGGCGTTTAAGCTGACGGAGGTAGTGGTGCGTCGGGTTTATGAAAACGGACTGCAATTTAGAACCCCAGAAGCAATTACGGCGGCGGGGACATTTCGTGCGAGTCACTATTTACGGGCAATGGCAATTTGGGCGGTTTATCGGGAAGGGGTTTAAGGGTGGGGAAGGCGAATCCGGAGATCCCCTAGTCCCTTAAAAAAAGGGGGAAAAGAAACTCCTTAAATCTCCCTTATAAAGGGGGATTTAAGGAGTTCCAACACAAACGAGGTCATATAAATGCAAACA
>CADCTM010000270.1:0-3138 GCA_902805485.1 uncultured Coleofasciculus sp.
TATAATTAGCGATGTTTCTCTTCAAAACCTGTTTTGCCACATTCAATGCAAACTTCAGCTTCAACATGACGGTGGGAACCTTAACCATATGGCGAATTTCCATTAAGCTTCGGTAGCTCTCAGGACTGCTCTTCAATAACGCTTCAACTTCCTGCCCATATTGCTTTGAAAAGCGATCAATCCAATTGAGCTTTTTACCTGTCGTTGTTGCATCCACGGGTGACAACCAACGCTGATCGCGATTTGTCGCCAGCATCCAAGGCGCTTGTAAGCTCCGAGCAAGTTGCTTTTGAAAGCGATCACTCAACCCTGTTAGATCGGTTCGAGACCGGAATTGTTGAGCCAGACACCGATCCAACTCTAAGGCACCCATTGCAGCAGTAGTCATTCCCTGACCGTGTATGGGATTGAAGGCAAAAACAGCATCTCCCATGACTACTAACCCTGAAGGTAGTTTCAACCTCTCGTAGTGGCGTAGCCGATTTTCTGTGCTGCGGAAGCTGTGGATAGGAGAAACAGGCTTGGCATCTTTGACTGCGTTATAAACGGCCCGATTAGATAATGTCCCAGCAAATTCTAGAAAACCAACCTCATCCTTAGGTGGATAATCTTGATTAAAACCATAGAGGCTCAGTACCCAGCGTTCGCCTTCCATCGCTGCCAGTACGCCGCTACGCGAGCCATTGGGGGATTGGGGCATCACATACATCATTTTCCAATCTGCGTCCAACTGCTTAGGGCGCTCGTACCAGCGAGTCGTATAGCCTAAAAAGGCGTTAACCTTGGTTTCAGAAGGAGCCGGATAGCCTAATTTCTGCAACCACTTGGGCGTATTGGATTGTCGCCCGCTAGCATCAACAACTAAATCGGCAGTTAATTCTCCCAACTGCAAGGCATCGCGATCAAGTAATTGCAAACCCTTAATTCTAGAGTTAGTCTCATCAGTTAACAGTTTTTTCACCTGAGTAGCGTCTAGAAATTGCAGGCGATCACTTTTTAGCAAACGACGGCGAATCATCCACTCTAAAAGACTGCGACTACAACTAGGAACAATTAAGTCTGAAGGACAGCGAGGAAAAGAATCCTGATGGCTCAGAGTTAAAGTGTCTGCGATTTGATCGGTCAAAATAGCACCAGCAGCAACCAATTCTGCTTCCAAGCCAGGAAAAAGCTGCTCTAGAATACTACTACCTCGTTTGAGTAGTCCATGAGAATGTACTGTTTGAGGTACTCCTGGTCGCGCCCCAAGTTGTTCCGGCAAGGAATCACGCTCAACTACAGTGACAAATGCAAAATGGTTGAGTAACACTCTGGCTGCCAGCAATCCAGCAATGCCACTGCCAATCACTAAACCATGACTGCCGTTGCTAATCGCTTGTTGTCGTTTTTCAAACTTAGACATTTTTTTCTAAATTACTCGTTAAGGTTAGAGGAGCGGGACTGAGGCGAAAAGAGCCATTAAACGCACTCTACTGATGTTGCATCTGTGTAAGGTCTGTTGGAAACTTCCCTAAATTCCTCTTAAAAAAGGACTCTAAGCCTAATTTCCCTTTTTTTAAGAAAATTAAGGATAATTGAGTTCAAAGATTTTTACTTTTTAAACATCCGCTTAACACTAATTCTCAAATTGCTAGAGAGTTAAAGTAATCATCTTGCATTTTCCAAGCATCCTTCAGTTTGGTGTGATCCTGCTGAACCACTTTGTGTAGTCCTGTAAACATGAAGGCATAGTAAGGATTGAGTTTTGAGGCAACCATTTGCAGGTGAGTTCCGCAAAAGAGATGGTCGTAAGCTTGGAGTTCTCTTTCCGTAAAGGTATACATCTGCTCGGATAGGGTAGCGTACAGACTTGCGCCAGTATCGAAGCGTTGCCAAATACCCTCTGCCTTAAACATCACTGGACGGAAAGGCTCGAACTCAATGTACTGAGAACGCAGATTTTTTAACTGCTCGCGCAAAACGCACACATTGGATATCCACAAGAAAGAAGTATGTAGTCGACGATACGTCATGCAACCAGTATACTCGCAGGCATACTTGGGAATTAGTCGCCCTGCCATAAGTTGTTCAAAACTCCATCCTTCTACATTCTCCCAAAAACATATATCTGGATCGACAAAAATTGCGGAACCCTCAAGTTGTTCGTTCAAAGTCTGCTCGATAAATTGGTGATGAGCTATTCCTTGTTCGAGTTGAGTAAAGTTAGCATTGCATTCCTGTGCATACTGTCTGAGTACAGGTCGAACACCAGGTATGCTAGCGTTGTCCACAACATGAATTTCAGCAGTCGGGAAACCAACTCGCAACGTGTTGAAAACCATCGTGGTACCATACAAGTTCTCTATGCGATCACACCACGTCAAGATATAAACATTCTTAGTCATTTTCCTAAAACTTCCTTATTAGTCTGGATTGGAGTAAAAAGCATCCAGTGGCGATTGCCGAGTGCAGACAAGGTAAAAAAAAGCCTGGGTTAAAAAAACATTGGAATTGGGTTGAGCTGTTCTTCTGTCAGTGGCGCTGGCAACCAGCCCATTTGCACAGGAACATCATAAAGTCGCCCAGGAGCAAACCGACACCAGAAATGCCGCAGTCCAGGAACAATAACCTTGACAACGCTCAATCCTATATCTGGACGAGTTTGGTCGAGAACTAGGGTTTCTAAGCCATGATTAGCAGCAATTTCCACACAGGTAAGCACGTCTTGTTTTAGATCGCTGCTGTAATATTTCGGGTAATCAGCATAGACTTTGGGCTTAGCGCTGTGATCGGGAACGAGATAAGGCTGATTGGACAATGTGGCTTCTTTATACCAGTATTCCAAATCTGGGTTATCAAACTTTTTTTCGGTCTTATGCTGCGACAACATCGCCAGGAATTGGTTTACCTCAGTAACGGCTCGGAGAATAGCAATTTTAGGGTCAAAATGAGTACCAAAACCGAGCGCTATCGATTCTAAGGTTTGGTTAGCGCGACGCGCTATGGCAGCAAAAGAAGGAATATTGAGATCGCTAGTAATATCGAGAACCCAAAGTTCATAATTCTGACTCTGGTAATAGTTTCGCAAGGTTTGGAAATAGGGTTCATCAAAATTATCTAAATCGACAGCCGGACGCTGGATGCGGTTGTACCACCACA
>CADCTM010000270.1:3148-3445 GCA_902805485.1 uncultured Coleofasciculus sp.
TAAGAATCTCCCTCACAGAAACGATGACCATCCGCTTGGGGATAATCGTAGTAACAGTAAGCTGTGGGCAAATATTTGAATTTTTGCTCAGTTAGCGACCAAACAGGTGTCCACTCTATTTCTTCGTCTTCATCAAATGCTTCAGGAACCCAAGCAAAATCTCCATGCTGGGCATTCCACACTTCCCGTTGCTGGTATTGGGTAGTGCTGTACTGGGCACAGTCGTTAGGATGAATTGCGATAGATTTTAGTTGAGCATAAGTTCCTTTGATGCGATACTCATCTCCGGTAAAAATA
>CADCTM010000271.1 GCA_902805485.1 uncultured Coleofasciculus sp.
GAGTTGGAAAAGGCTGTCAGCCGATTGGGGAAATTGAGATTCTGCACGCGCCAGATTAGAGAGGATTTGCTCCAGGATTGAGGTGGCGTATCGAGAAGGTAGACACAAAGAAGCTGGGGGGTTGTAAATTTGGCAGAAGCGAAAACAAAGCGATCGCCGATTAACTGGAGATTTATAATAAAATCTGACCCATATTTCAGTGTGCTGTGACCATTACCCCCCTACCCCCTAGTTCTCAAGCCGACGCCACTACCCAGCTACCCGACGCTTTAGGGCGTTTTGGCAAATTTGGCGGCAAGTATGTTCCGGAAACGCTGATGCCCGCCCTAACCGAGCTAGAGCAATTTTTTTTGCAGTACCGTAATGACCCAGATTACCAGCAGGAACTGCAACAACTACAGCGTGATTATGTCGGACGCCCTAGCCCTTTATACTTCGCCGAGCGCCTAACGGCACATTACGCAAAACCGGATGGCACGGGGGCGCAAATTTACTTAAAACGAGAAGACTTAAATCATACCGGCGCCCACAAAATTAACAATGCTTTGGCTCAAGTCCTGCTAGCGAAGCGGATGGGTAAGCGGCGGATTATTGCGGAAACGGGTGCCGGACAGCATGGCGTGGCAACAGCAACCGTGTGTGCGCGGTTTGGACTAGAATGCATCGTCTACATGGGCGTCCAGGATATGGAACGGCAAGCTCTGAACGTGTTTCGGATGCGGCTGATGGGGGCAACGGTGCAACCCGTATCCGCTGGCACCGGGACTCTTAAAGATGCCACTTCAGAAGCAATTCGTGATTGGGTGACGAATGTCGAAACGACTCATTATATTTTGGGTTCCGTGGCAGGACCTCATCCTTATCCGATGCTCGTGCGTGACTTTCAAGCGGTAATTGGTCAAGAAACTCGTTTTCAGTGTCAAGAAAAATGGGGCGGTTTGCCGGATATTCTTTTGGCTTGTGTTGGCGGTGGCTCAAATGCAATGGGGCTGTTTCATGAGTTTGTTAAAGAAGACAGTGTCCGGCTCATTGGCATTGAAGCCGCAGGCGAAGGCGTGGATACCGAAAAACACGCCGCAACCCTCACCAAAGGGCGTCCAGGAGTTTTGCACGGTGCAATGAGCTATTTGCTGCAAGATTCTGATGGGCAGGTGATCGAACCTCATTCGATTAGTGCTGGACTGGACTATCCGGGTGTGGGTCCTGAGCATAGCTATTTGAAGGATAGCGAAAGAGCTGAGTATTACAGCGTAACTGACCAAAAAGCAGTGGAGGCGTTGCGGCGGTTATCCCAGTTGGAGGGAATTATTCCGGCTTTAGAAACATCTCATGCGATCGCTTATTTAGAAACCCTTTGCCCCCAACTCAGTGGTAGTCCCCGAATTGTACTTAATTGTTCAGGTCGTGGTGATAAGGATGTCCAAACGGTTTCTAAGTTCTTGAATCTATAAGTAGGGAACTAGAATCTTCAGATTGGGGACTAGGAATCTTGTCTGTTCTTCTTTCCAATCATTAATTTTTAGATGATGCAAAAACGTTTAATAACACTGAGTTTGGGAGGGCTAATTTTAGTTGGTGCATTGAGTAGTTGTAGTGCCTCTGAGCAGGATTTTAGCAAAATCTCTGAGGAGGTTTTTACTAAAATCAGTCAAGCCCTCCCACCGGAGAGTACCCCATCACCAACCGTACCCCAATCAAAATCTAAGGGTGCTTTTGTGAGCTTGGAACAGTCTGTTCATCAACAGATTAATCAATATCGCAAGTCCAAGAAGTTACCACCTTTGATGCTAAATGCCGCAATTACGCAAGAGGCAAGAAAACACAGCGAAGCGATGGCAAAGGGTCAAGCACCATTTAGCCATGAGGGATTTGACAACCGGGTAAAAGCGATCGCACAATCCCTTGCCTATCGCAGAGCGGGGGAAAATCTGGCGTACAATCAGGGTTACTCTAAGCCAGACGAGCAGGCAGTTGAGGGTTGGATAAAAAGTCCGGGACATCGGCAGAATATGGAAGGCAATTTTGACCTCACAGGTATCGGCGTTAGCAAAAATGCTAAGGGTGAATATTACCTGACGCAAATTTTTATTAAACGTCGTTAGTGGTTTATTTGTACGAGAAATAGCAACCAATAATTAATGACTAAAAACCAAACTCAGGGTATGGAATTGGCATTTCAAGTTTGTGATAGAGACATTCCCGACGAGCTATGTCAGGAGTATTTAGGTGCAGAGGCGATTGCGGTAGATACGGAAACTATGGGTTTGATTTATCAACGCGATCGCTTATGTTTGGTGCAGCTATGCGATCCAAATGGTAAAGTTACGGCTATTCGGATCGCCAAAGGACAAACCGATGCCCCTAATTTAAAAAAGTTATTGGAAGCGACCAATGTCCTGAAGGTGTTTCACTTTGCCCGTTTTGATGTTGCCATGCTGCGGCAAAATCTCGACATTGCAGTAACTCCCGTATTTTGCACCAAAATTGCCAGCAAGTTAGTTCGCACCTACACTAACCGTCACGGTCTTAAGGAGTTGGTATTAGAGTTAGAACGGGTAGAGTTAGATAAAAGTTCTCAAAGTTCCGACTGGGGTAATGCGGCGAATTTGTCAGACGAACAGTTAAATTATGCGGCTAACGATGTTCGCTATTTGTTGAGTGTACGGAACAAACTCGTCGCCATGCTACAACGAGAAGACCGTTGGGAACTCGCTCAACAATGTTTTGAGGCGTTGCAAGTCTTAGTAACCCTGGATTTGCTGCACTACAAAGACCTTTTTGAACATTAAAATCTTACAGCGTTGCCTGCATGAGTAGTGATTCGACGGGAAAGCCAACCGCCTTCCACGCCGCCACACCCCCTCGGATTTCTGAAACGTTTTGATAACCCGCTTCGCGCAGTTTGGCAGCAGCAACGGCTGTCTCTTCGTCTGTTTCACCGTAAATATAGATATCACGACCGGGTTCAAGTTTATCGAGAACTCGGTGTGTCGGTTCGTTCAGTGGCATGGGAACAGCACCCATAATGTGGCTGATGTTAAACTGACTGCGATCGCGTATGTCAATAATCGTCAATGCTGGTTCACCCCAGTCTAGCCGTGTCTTCAAGTCATAGACACGGGATTGTCGTTGTAGAGGTCCAGGTGTCCGAATCCGAATCATGAACTTATACCATTTTTTGTAGCTTCTCCTGAAATGTAACAATAAAATTTAAGATTTTCAAATTTTTACATAAAATCTCTTGACTTATTGACCAGAATTTATTCTTAAAGCTTAGATGCAGGAACTATCGGCGAGGTAATCTTCCAAATACCTTGCCAGGATTAAGCTCAGTTGCACTCGATACAGATATTTTTTCTTGTTTTAAGATAGCGATAAAGGCTAGTTCCCTTTGTCCTGCCTTCCAATCCCTAACCCCTAGTCCCTATTTGGTGAGCAGAGTA
>CADCTM010000272.1 GCA_902805485.1 uncultured Coleofasciculus sp.
CAAATGAAACGCTTACAAGTCAATCAAACAGATGGCATTGTATGAACTAGTTAGCGACAATTACTTCAAAATTACTTTAAGGAAAAGGGTATTACTGAATACCCAAATCCAACCTTACTAAAATTAACGACTTTTAAAAACCGGAGATCAAAAAATATGCGGGCTAATTCTTGTCCTTGCTGTGGTAGTTCCTTGTTACGCCATGCGAGACGTCAAGGGGTGTACTGGTTTTGCTCCTCCTGTCACCAGGAAATGATGCCCTTGGTTACGGGTCAGTTAAGCGCTTATGTTGAGACCCAGAAACCACGATCGCGCACGTTACAATCGGCAAAGTCTTGATCTGCTGGTTGAGCAATAATAATCAGCCGTTCCACGATTAAATTGCTCACAAGTTACGAGAGTGCGGAGCAGGAGAGCGACCCTGATAGAATCAGATATCGAGTCCTGAGTGCCCCCACTCTCAGCACTTCACTACAGCAAAATGCTCGCAGCATTGCTCTACGGTCAAGAAGATTTACGCTTGGAAGAGGTTGCCTCACCGATACCTGCTATCGGTGAGGTTGTGCTTAAAGTACAGACAGCAACTACCTGTGGCACAGACTTAAAAGTATGGCGTCGCGGTGGTCATGCCAGAATGTTGCAACCGCCAACCTTATTCGGTCACGAAGGCGTTGGGGAAATTGTCGCTTTGGGAGAAAAGGTGACAGGATGGAGTATAGGCGATCGCGTTGTTGCCAATAACTCCGCCCCCTGCATGAGTTGTTTTTTCTGCAACCGTTGCGAGTATTCCCTCTGCCCAAATTTAACTTTTAACAACGGCACATTTGCCCAGTACCTAAAAATACCCGCCGCCATAGTACAACACAACTTGTTACCAGTGCCGGCAAACTTACCCAATGCGATCGCCTCCATCACAGAACCCCTTGCTTGTGTCCTGCATGGGATCGCCTGTTCTAATGTCCAAAAAGGCGATCGAGTCGTAGTTTTGGGGGATGGGGCAATTGGGTTAATGTTCGTGGCGGTGCTGGCGCATCAGTATGCCGCTGAGGTGTTTCTTTTTGGGGGCAATGTCCAACGGTTGCAAATTGGCGAGGAATTAGGGGCATCTCGAACTTTTAATCACCATCAGTTAACAGATGTACCAAGTGTGGTGCGAAACTTAACAGACGGTTGGGGTGCAGATATTGTAATTGAAGCGACGGGTATTCCGGCAGTTTGGGAAAGTGCGATCGCTTCTGGTCGTCCTGGTGCAACAATTAACTTATTCGGCGGTTGTGGGCGAGATACCACCATTACCGTGAGTACCGAACAGTTGCATTACAACGCACTTACCCTCAAAGGCGTCTTTCATAACACACCCGCTTATGTCCGTGATGCCCTCTCTTTGTTAGCGAGTCAAAGCATACCCTTTGAACTACTAATCAATGACCATCGACCTTTAAAAGACTTAGAGCAAGCGTTTCAAGACATGAAGCATCGTAAAGTAATTAAGGTCGCAATTGAACCAGGGACTTGAAGAGTTGGGACAGCTAGGTTTTGATGGAGTTCTTAAGTCTTGTACAAGGATAATGAGCGATCAGTCATGAGTTACGCCCTTAAATCAAAACTCAACATTCAAACTTCAAAATTTTCTTGGTGGTCAATTCTGTCACTGAGTATGCTCTTAGTATTGGCAGGACGGGCAAACGCCTTACCAGGGCAAAGTACAGATACAGTCACATCCTGGATTAATGCTAACCCGACCCTGCGCCCCGGTATCGGAGATGGTCTACTGGTGCGTAAAGTCAATACCCCAGCTCAACGTTTCAGCTTTCAAGCGTCCATACTGCCTCCGGGTCGAATTACCGTCCCCACAGACCGGGCAACCATTCGCAGCGAACGCCTTTCGTTTTATGATGCCGTTAATGGCATCACTCCTGAGCGACTGAAAGAATCATTGCGGGTAATCTATGGTTTAGAAATCTACCAAGATTACGAACGTGCCAGAATTGTCTACGTCTATCCTTCCCCAGAAACCGTAGATTTATCGCGACGCCAGAATCTGCCTCTTTTGGCAGGGCAACAGGGAGAATTGCTATTAGGAGAACGCTACGCTTATTGGATGGAAGTGACGAAAACCGAAAAAGGTAAAGCGTTAAACGGGCAATTAACGATTTTCTTAAAAGAGGATTTAGACAAAATCCAAACAGAATTACGCAGTCGCGCCAGTGGTTAACGATTCTACTCAGTCTTCGGTTCTGCTCTCGAGGCAAAAAAGTTTTTGGATCAAGCGAGACTTTTTGGCTCAAGCGAGAATTATGTGCTATAAATAGGATCTTTGAGACCTTATCGCTGGAGTAATCAGATAGAATGATACAAGTGGGAACTCATCTGGTCGTTGACGCATGGCAAGCGCCTGAAGACCTTCTTAACGATCCCGAAGGAATTCGGAACGCTTTGATTGATGCGATTTCAGCTGGAGAAGCAACCCTGATCGATTTGTGTGTACACCAGTTTAGTCCACACGGAGTCACAGCAACCGCAACGTTGGCAGAATCTCACATCGCCATACACACTTGGCCTGAGCATGGATATTTTG
The DNA here is from genome assembly GCA_902805485.1 of uncultured Coleofasciculus sp. Taxonomy (GTDB): domain Bacteria; phylum Cyanobacteriota; class Cyanobacteriia; order Cyanobacteriales; family Coleofasciculaceae; genus CADCTM01. Next base: position 2,579 of record CADCTM010000272.1, read on the forward strand.
CTGCCGACTTATTCTTTTGCGGTCGTGGCAAACCGGAAGTGGCAATGAAACTTTTACAAACGGCACTTCAAGCCAAGCAAGTCAGGTTAAGGGAAATCCCGCGTGGTTTTGAGCAAATCTCTGAGAATAACGGGCGAATGGCAGAGTCAGTTTACGAAACCGTTGTGTAAACTGTTTTTTCGCGGTTGATATGAATCAGCAACTAGAGGGCAAGGCAACCAAAACCTTGCCCTTTCTGCTAGATATCCTAATACATTCAAACTTTGGTTTAGTTAAGAATGAAAGCGAAGTTTGGTAAAAGTTAATCAATTGGGTTATTTAAAGAGGCGTTGCTGAATCGGGGATGAAATTTGTCGGGGTAATTTCCCGTGCTTGTCCGCATGACTGACTTTCATTAAGCAACACCATTAAAGGTAGCGATACACACTCGTGAGGGAGACAAGCTTGTGTTGGAGACAATCTTAATTTTTGTCTTAGGTTTAACGCCACCATTGCTTTCTGTCTTACTGATGCATCGAGCAAAGGAACGAGCGCAAGTAAGACTGAGAGCGGCGATGCAAACATCGCCAGTGGTTTGGTCGAGACAAAGAAATCAGCTACCTCCAGACCACTATCATCTTGAAGGTGTTGGTTATTTAATCGGTGACATTACTTGCCGCTTCAACGCGCGTTCTCCTTATATGCGCTGTGCGGTTAATCCGTGTGGTTCTTGTGAAGGTTGCCACCATTACGAAGCGAGAGAGTGACATCCCTAGCAGGATGTTCGGACAAAAACTTTAAGCCTAAAAATAAAGCGGCAATTGTCCCACACACGGCAATTTCCCCGGTTGCAATTTTTTCCAAAACCGCTTCTACTGGTACT
>CADCTM010000273.1:0-1867 GCA_902805485.1 uncultured Coleofasciculus sp.
CTGTCACCGATGACAAATAATTAGTCACTGTACAACAACTCACTCAGAAGCCAGAACCCTCATATATTCTTAAATGCGGATGAAAGGACTTGAACCTTCACACCTTGCGGTACTAGAACCTAAATCTAGCGCGTCTGCCAATTCCGCCACATCCGCTAACTTGCCTTAGCCATCATAGCAAAAAAAGCGTCAAATTTTTAACCCATTAGCAAAGACTCAGCACCATCAATCCAAATTTCTGTCCCCGTGATGTGACTAGAAGCCTCAGAAGCGAGGAATAGCACCAGTTGTGCCACCTGCTCGGATGAGCCAGGTTTACCGTCTGTTAAAGGAATTTTTCCTTCCGGATACTCCACTGGTTCACGAATTTTATCCAAGTCTCGTTGTTGAGTATTTTCTTGAATACTTGTTGTAATTGCTCCTGGACAAATCACATTGACGCGGATACGATGTTCGGCAAGTTCCAGTGCCACCATTTTCGTGAAAGCGACTTGAGCGGCTTTCGTGCAGGAATAAGCGGTTGCTCCCGTATTGCTGAAAATGCGTGTCCCATTCACCGAAGAGGTGACAATCACCGAGCCACCTTGTTTTTTCAGATGGGGCACGGCATACTTTACCGTCAGGAATGTCCCTTTGAGATTGATGTTAATCGTTTTATCCCATTCCTCTGGCTCCAGTTCCTCCAAGGGTGCCCAAACGCCATTAATTCCCGCATTCGCGAAAACAATATCAAGCCGTCCCCACTGATTTTCAATTTGTTGAACTGCTTGTTGCATCTGCTGGGGTTGAGAAATATCCGCGCTTACGGGTATCGCTTCCCCCCCGGCATCTTGTATTTGGGCGACAGTTTCTTGAAGTTCGTCCTCAGTTCGACCCAGTGCTGCAATTTTTGCACCTTCTTTTGCCAACAGCAATGCCGCTGCCTGACCGATACCGGAACCTGCACCAGTAATTAATGCTACTTTTCCTGCCAGTTGCATCGCCTTTGTCTCCTTCAATCCTATAAGATTAATGGTTCAACAAAGCGAGGGCGCTTAACATCTCTCATGTGAGGGAACTTTTAAATAGGCAGTTACAATCTCCAAAGATAAGTTCAAATGAAGGCAGAAGTTTTCTTAATAACGCGGGAAGGTTATTGATTATTCAGCTTATCAGTTTGAGCCTTTACCTTTTTTCCATTCGGCGGCTTTTCTGTCGCAATGACGTGTAAGTCAATATCTTTAAGGTATCGCACTAACTGCTGAACTAAAGAACCCCGCCACAATAACTCCCAACGAGATTTTTGAGATTGCCCTAGCACAACTTGGGTGATGTGATATTTTTTAGCGGTTTCGGCGATCGCTTCACCAACATTCGCACTGTTTACTCGTAAAAATTCGCCTCCAAGTTGACTGCAAAGATGCTCACACGTTTCAACATATAAACTTTCATCCTTAGTTAAGAAACGTTCGGGATGAGCAACAAAAACGGCAAACAAACGTGCCTTCATTACACTAGCTGTCCGCGCTCCTCTGCGTAACAATTGGGCAGAATTAGGGTATGTCGAAACACACACCAAAACCCGTTCATGAATACTACAAATTTGCTGTTCAAAGGCTCCTTCTTCAATATTATCAGCTACTTCTCGCAACGCTAACTCTCGTAGTGCTACTAAGTGGCGTCGTTGGAAGAAATTTTGTAGAGATTGTTCAATTTTTTCAGGAGCATAGATTTTCCCTTCTATTAAACGTTCTTGTAGTGTTTCGGGTGTAACATCGACTACAAGAACTTCTGAAGCATCATCTAAAAGGCGATCAGGAATTCGTTCACGAACGACCACACCTGTAATTTTTGCTACTAAGTCATTGAGGCTTTCTAAGTGCTGAAT
>CADCTM010000273.1:1877-3439 GCA_902805485.1 uncultured Coleofasciculus sp.
ACAGTTGAATAAACATCAATACCGGAATTAAGGATTACTTCGACATCTTGATAGCGCTTTTCTCGCTCTGATCCTGGTACATTAGTATGAGCAAGTTCATCAACAAGTACTAACTGAGGTTGACGCGGGGTCAGAATCCAAATCCTCCATATTCGCAGCTTCCTTCGCTGCCTGGGTGCCAGAATTCATTGCCACGCCCACATTTGCCTGTGCCAATGCTGGTGCGTCGTTCGTGCCATCACCCGTCATTGCTACTAATTTGCCCTGAGACTGTTCAGCTTGAATCACGGCAATTTTATCTTCTGGCGTCGCTTCGGCAATAAAATCATCCACTCCAGCTTCAGCGGCAATTACCTCTGCTGTAATGCGGTTGTCACCGGTTAACATTACCGTCCACCCATCCACCGCAACTGGTCAAAGCGTTCGCGGATACCAGGTTTAACAATGTCTTTGAGGTAGATAAGTCCGTAAAGTTCGGCATCTTTACGGACGGCTAGAGGCGTGCCACCCAAACGCAAAACCCTTTCGTAGCCAGTATCCAAGTCAGGTGTGAGGCGTCCACCGCGAGAACGGACAAAGCCTTTGATAGCCTCCACAGCACCTTTACGCACCTCACCCCCATCAAGTAAATCGGTTCCACTCATCCGGGTTCTGGCAGAGAACTCAATGCCTTCTGTGGCTTTGCGGTCAAAATCGACAGTTTCCCCAACTTTTCTGCTAACCGCACAATCGATTTTCCTTCCGGCGTTTCATCAAAGACACTTGCCGCCAAAGCGATACGAGCAATATCTTCTTGGGAGTGACCATTAACAGGAATAAACTCCTCAGCCAAGCGGTTTCCTAGGGTGATTGTGCCTGTTTTGTCCAAAATGAGGGTATTGATGTCGCCGCAAGCCTCTACCGCCCGTCCAGAGGTGGCTACGACGTTAAATTGAGCAACTCGATCCATCCCTGCAATCCCGATCGCACTTAGTAGTCCGCCGATGGTTGTGGGAATTAGCGCCACTAACAGGGAAATCAAGAGGACGACACCAACCGGACTACCGACATAAGTGGCGATCGGTGGGATGGTGGCGACAACAATTAAAAAGACTAAAGTCAGAACTGCTAATAACACCGTCAAAGCAATTTCATTCGGTGTCTTCGTCCGTTCCGCGCCTTCGACAAGAGCAATCATCCGGTCTAAAAAGCCCTGACCAGGATCAGCTGTAACTCGTAGTGTTAATTCATCAGAAAGGATGCGCGTACCGCCTGTAACGGAACTGGCGACATCACTTCCCGGTTCTTTTAATACAGGCGCTGATTCACCTGTGATTGCCGATTCATCCACCGAGGCAACTCCAGCAAGCACTTCCCCATCGGAAGGGATAATGTCGCCTGCAATTACTTTAATTTGGTCGCCTTTACGCAACGCTGTGGAACTTACGTTTTCGGTTGAACCATTGGGTAAAAGTTTCCGCGCTGTTGTATCTGATTTCGTGGAACGTAGAGAGTCTGCTTGTGCTTTTCCGCGTCCTTCTGCTACGGCTTCGGCAAGGTTGGCAAATAAAACAGTAAGGAAC